>JAGQOG010000332.1 GCA_020427695.1 Phycisphaerales bacterium | reverse complement strand
GAGAACGATCGGTGCACACCATCCGGGGCGGGGAACGACCATGAACGACGCCAACGGGGGGAAGAACCGCAAGGAACCGTCGGCATCCCTCGACGCGCTCTGGGACCATGCCGATCCTGCGGCCAGCGAACACCGATTCCGCCGACTGCTCGTAGACGGAGGGTCCAACCTGTCCGGCGACGAACAGGCGGAGATCCTGACGCAGGTGGCGCGGGCGCTGGGCCTTCAACAGCGCTTCGACGAGGGTCATGCGATCCTGGACGAGATCGAGTCGTCCGCGACTCCAGTCGATCCGTTGATCCGTGTCCGCCTCCTGCTTGAGCGCGGACGACTGTTCAACTCGGCGGGGTCGCGCGATCGGGCCGTTCCCCTCTTCGCCGCTGCGTTGGACTTGGCCCAGGAACACGGGATGGAGTTTCTCGGTGTCGACGCGGCGCACATGCTCGCGATCGTCGAGCCGGGCGAACGGTCCATCGAATGGAATCGGCGGGCGCTGGACCTCGCCGCCGGGGCCACCGACCCCCGGGCGCGGCGCTGGCGCGGCGCGCTCTGGAACAACCTGGGATGGTCGCTGCACGAACTCGGGCGCCACGAGGAGGCCCGGCAGGCGTTCGAGCAGCACTTGGCCATCCGCTTGTCGGAGGACAACGAGCCGCAAGCAGCCATCGCCCGGTGGTCGATGGCCAAGATGCTCCGCCACCTCGACCGACCCGCCGAGGCGCTTTCGATCCTCGAGTCGATCCGCGACCATCCCGACCGGCAGAACAACGCCTCCGAGGGGTACACGCGGGAGGAGATCGGCAACTGTCTGATCGCCTTGGGACGCGACGGCGAGGCGTCCTCCCATCTTGCCCGGGCCTGGGCGCTTCTGCACGACGACCCGTGGCTCCAGCGGGACGAACCCGAGCGACTGGCGCGTTTGCGTCGGTTGGGCGGTCTTGGCTGATGCGCTCCCTCGCTCCCGGCGCGGGGCGATGAAATCGCGACGATCACCTGTTCGGCCACGCCTTGCGGGTTGGTACGCTCTGGATGGTCCCGAATCGCGGGACACGCACCCGGAGCGAAGGGGGAGTCGACCATGAACGCGGCGCGCTTGAGTCGGATCGGGATGTCGGGGATCGTCCTGGGCCTTGCGGGCACGAGCGTCGCGGGCCCGCCCGCGACGTTCCACGACGCGGTGGCGGCGGATGCCCCGATCCTCTGGTACCAGTTCGGAGAGGCGGCCGGCTCCCGGACGGTGGCGAACCACGGCAGTCTCGGACCGGACTTCGACGGCACGCTCTTCAACGGCGTCACCCTGGGTGTTCCCACACCCGCGGGAGACAACGGAGCCGCGTTCGACCACACGCTCCAGCAGTATGTCGAGTCGATGGCGACGGCCCCGGCATCGATGACCGGGAACCCGACGTTCACGGCGGAGGCGGTGGTGCAGATCGCGGCCGACTTCCAGCAGCCGGTCGGGCCCGGCTGGCCGCCGTTCCTGCATTGGGGCGCGCCGACGACCGGCAAATCCGTGTACTTCAGCCTGTGGTCCACCTCGAACAACCGCGCCTATGCCGGCTTCTACAACGGCGGCCTGCGCACCACCGAAACCTATCCGCCCGGCCACTTCTACCACTTCGTTTGGGTGCGCGATTCCGCCGGCGGCACGGCCGGCCAATGGGTCGGAACAACGCTCTACGTGAACGGCGTCCCCGTCGCTCTCGAACCGGACCCGCTCCTTCCCGGCGCGCCGATGATCGACGTGACCTCAACGACCTTCCGCGTGCAGAAGGCAACGGACTTCGTGCGGTTCTTCTCGGGAACGATCGACGAGATCGTGCTCTACGACCACGTGCTCTCCGCGGATGCCGTCGCGGCCCACTTCGCGGCCCTCGACCTTGCGGGCTTCGAGTGCGAGGGCGACCTCAACGGCGACGGCGCCGTGAACGGCGCCGATCTCGGCGCGCTCCTCGGGCAATGGGGCGGTGCCGGCAACGCCGATCTCGACGGGAACGGAACCGTCAACGGCGCCGATCTCGGCATCCTGCTCGGAGCATGGGGCGACTGCGGGTAGGACGGCGTTCGTGGGAGCGACGCCTCGAGGTCCTCTCACGCCGGACACAGCAGCACCGCCACGGCGTGGCAGGTCGTGCCGGCCATGACGAAGAGATGCCACACGAAGTGGCCAAATCGAACGCCCTCCGCGACGAAGAACGCGACGCCGGCGGTGTAGGCCACGCCGCCGGCGACGAGCCAGAACACGCCCCAGCCCGAGAGCGCGAGCCACAGCGGCTTGGCGGCCACCAGCGCCAGCCAGCCGGTGACCAGGTAGAGACCCAACGAGAGCCGAGGATGGCGCGTACCGCGCAGGAGCTTCAGCGCGATGCCCAAGAGGCCAAGTCCCCACGCGGTGGCCAGGATCGTCCAGCGCCAAGCCCCGTCCAGCGCCCCCAGGGCGAAGGGCGTATAGGTTCCCGCGATCAGCACGAAGATCGCGGCGTGGTCGATCACCTGCATGACGTCCTTCGCCCGTGTCGGCGGCAACGCGTGATACAGGCTCGAGGCACCGTAGAGCAGCAGCACTGCCAGGGAGAAGACGATCGCGCCGATCGCGTATCCAGGCGTGCCGCGAGACACCGCCGACATCACCAACAGCGGCAGCGATGCGGCCGCGACAACGAATCCGATGGCATGGCTGACGCAGTTGGCACGCTCCTCCGCGGAGGTGGGCGTCCGGGGACGGAACGGATGGTCGCTCGTGGCGAACATGGTCGAGTCCCCGTTCAAGCCGGGAGACGGCACCGCTACACCCGGCCCGCGTCGCTCAGGAGCCGGCGCAGGCCCTCCACTCCGCCCGCGGCACGGATCAGGTCGGCAAGCTCGAGCGGCGGCCGGTCGGCGCCCTCGCCCTCGTCGTCCCCATCGTCCACGTCGGCGTCGTCGAAGTCGGTCTCTCCCGTGGCCATCGACCGCTGGACGATGGGATCGAAGTACTCGAGGGCATGAACCATCTGACTGACGACCCGCCCGATCTGCGCGGCGGTGAGCTTCCCGTCCTCGATCGGCAGCTCGCACACATAGTGCACGTGGCCGCTGTCGGCGTCGTACTCGAATTGGAGCAGGCTGGTCCGGTAGCAGATCTGGAGGAAGCAGGAGAACGCCGCCTCTCGATGCTCGCACTCCGACAGGTCGTAGCATGCCGGCAGGAACACCTGGAGCGTGCGCCCATCGTCCCCGAGCATGAGGACGATCACGATGCTGTGCTCGCCGGTGTTCGGATCGCGGAAGCCCGTCTCGCCGAAGCCGACCAGGATCATTCCCAGGGTCTCGTCGTAGCGGTAGCGGAGTCCGGCGACCATGGCGGCAGCGGCGACTTCGGAGAGCGTCATCGACATGGTGGTCCCTCGTGCGGAGCGCTGTCCCGCGCTGACAACGGGAACACGGTAGCAGATGGGGCCCGGAAGGTCGCCGCACGACCCCGCACCACGATCGCGGCCGACGCGACGGTATGCTTGCGGCGTGCCCGATCCACCGCCCCGCGCAAAGATGGCGAACGATCCCGCGGCGGCCGCGCCTCGCGAGAGCGACTCCGACGGCGAGCTCGTCGTCCGTTGCCTGGGCGGCGACCAGCGGGCGTGGCGGCAACTGGTCGTTCGCTACGAACGGCTGGTCTATTCGGTGCCGCGAAGACTGCGTCTTCCGGACGAGTTGGTCGAGGACGTCTTCCAGGAGACGTTTCTCATCCTGCTTCGCCAGTTGCCGCGGATCGAGCGCCACGAGGCGCTGCCGAAGTGGCTCACGACAACCGCTCGCCGCGTGTCG
>JAGQOG010000331.1 GCA_020427695.1 Phycisphaerales bacterium | reverse complement strand
TTTCAGGCCGTGCGGAGACTCGTTCCACGATCGTCACGACCAGGATGGCCGTGGCACCCGGAATCAGAGAATCCTTGATGCCTTGATGCCTTGATGCCTTGATGCCTCGATGCCTCCTCGCCGACCGCCCGAAGTACCCGTGGGATCCGTGTCAAACCTCACACTGTCCCCACGCACCAAGCAGCAGTCCGAGGTCGGCGCCGTCGGTGGTGCCGTTGCCGTCGAGGTCGGTCGCACCGGGATCGCCCCACGCGCCAAGGAGGATGCCGAGATCGGCTCCGTCGATCGCGCCGTCGCAATTGAGGTCCGCCGGGCAAACAAACGGGATCTCCGCCAAGAGGACGTTGTCGAACGCCTGCGTCGCACTGTTGGAGTAGAGGGCGACGCGGCCGGTTGGGAAGAGGTCGGTGGTGACCGATGTCGCGGGCGTGTCGCTGCCGTTGACGAACAGCAGGTACGTGCCGCAGCGCACCTCGATCCGGAAATGGGCGGTTCCACCGGCCGGGAAGAGGCCGGCGACACCGTTGATGATGCTGCCGTATCCGGCTCCGTCGGCCACGATGTGCCAGTAGGCGCCGGTGCCGCCGGTGCTTCCGGCGCCGGTCACCAGAAGCACGCCCTTGATGCCGACGGCGGACCCGGGTGCGGCGGCGCTGCGCAGCCAAATGCCTCCATCGCTGATCGAACTGACGTCCATGTCGATCGAGAAGTCCTCGAGCTCGAACGGGAGGGACGAGTAGGCGTTGGGGAAGTTGTCGGGCTGTGTGGCGAGATACGCACCGCTCGGCGCCGACCAGGCGCCGACCTCGTTGCCCCAGAGTTCGGACGGTCCAGAGGCGAAGTCGTCGCTGAACGGGAGTCCGCCGGCCAGCGCGGTGGTGCCGAGGACGAGCGCGAGCATGGAAGACAGGCTGTGGGAACGTCGCATGGTCAATCCCTCCGAGTCGTCGAACGCCGCGATCGCTCGATGAGCGGGCGAGTGCCGGCGACACGATCGAGACTAGCGATCGGCCGCTCGAGACTGCAAGCACAATCGCTCGCTGGCGCATTCTCGGACTGCCCCTTTCGTTTCCCACGCCGCTCGGGCACAATCCTCCTCCCATGACCGCACCCACCTGTCCTCCCGGCTTCGCGGCCAACGGCGTGACCGCCGGACTGAAGCCTTCTGGCAAGCCCGACCTCGCGGTCGTGCTGGCGCGCGAGGGGGCGAGTGCCGCCGCCATGCTCACCACGAACCAGGTTCGCGCTGCGCCGCTGGTGGTGACGGCGCGTCACCTGTCGTCCGGAGCGAATCGCGTGCGCGCCCTGATCGTCAACGCCGGTTGCGCCAACGCGGCGACCGGGACGGACGGCGAGCGGCGAGCGCAGGCGACGGTCGAGGCGCTCGCGGCACGGCTTGGTTGCGGGCCCGAACAGGTGCTGGTGAATTCGACCGGCGTGATCGGCGTGCCGCTCCCGGTCGAGAAGCTGGTCGGGGCCATGGACTCCCTCGTGGAGGGAGCCGCGGCCGACGGCTTCGGTCGTGCCGCCGAGGCGATCATGACGACCGACACCCGGATGAAGACCGCGGAGGCGATCGGCGCCGGCGGCCGTTTCCGCGTGGTGGGAATGGCGAAGGGCGCGGGGATGATCCATCCCGACCTGGCGCCCGCAGTGCCGCACGCCACCATGATCGCAGTGCTGCTCACCGACGCTCAGGTCATGCCCGTCCGGCTGCAGACCCTCCTGGCCGAGACGTGCGAGCGGAGCTTCCATCGCATCACGGTGGATGGCGACACCTCGACCAACGACGCGGTGTTCGCCCTCGCGTCCGGCGCGGCGGGAGCTGTGGACGAGAACGAGGTCCGATCGGCATTCGCCGAGGTTGCTCGCTCGCTCGCAGCGCAGATCGTCCGCGATGGCGAAGGGGCCCAGCGCCTGGTCAGGGTGGCGGTGGCCGAGGCGGCGACGGCCGCGGACGCGCTCGCGGTCGCACGAACGGTGGCGACCTCGCTGCTTGTTCGCACGGCCATCGCCGGCGGCGACCCGAATTGGGGACGCATCCTGGCGGCGATCGGCCGGAGCGGAGCGACGCTCGACCTGGAGCGCCTCGTCGTGGATGCGGACGGCGTGCGCCTGTTCGAGCATGGCGCACCGCAGCCGACGACCGCGGCCCAGCGAGCCAGGATCTTCAAGGGGGATCCGGTGACGATCGAGATCCGACTCGGCCTCGGCACCGCCGCCGACGAGTTCATGACCTGCGACCTCACGAAGGGATACGTGGAGATCAACTCCGAGTACACCACCTGATGTCCGAAACGGACAGAGAGGAATCAACATGCAATCGACTGAGTCGAAATTCGAGATCCGTCCGGCGGACCGCTCCGACATGGAGCTGGTCGCCGACTTCGTACGCTCCTCGGCGGAGTGGTACCGCCCTATCCTCGACGAGAGAGACATGGCTGAGCACGACGTCGACGAGGAGTGGGCCGAGCTGAACTTCGAGCGCCGCGACTTCTATGTCGGCTACGCCAGCGGCGAGCCGCTGGGCACGGTCTCCCTTCAGTACTTCGGAGACTATGCGTATCTCGGCTACATCTACTTGGACGTGGCTCACGTAGGGAAGGGCTATGGGCAACGGCTCATGCGCTTCGCGGAGCGGAAGGCGCGTGAAAAGAGCATGAAGGGGATGGTGCTGATCGCGCACCCCGAGGCCACCTGGGCGAAGAACGCGTATCTCAAGTACGGTTTCGAGATCATCGAGACCGCCAAAGAGGGGGTGTTGGCGTGGAAGGAGGGCGTGTTGAAGCCGTACTACGAGGAGGGCTTCGAGCTCTATCGCTACTCTTTCG
>JAGQOG010000330.1 GCA_020427695.1 Phycisphaerales bacterium | reverse complement strand
TCCGTGGCGGCATTCGCCAGCGACGTCCTGGCCCGGCTCGACCAAGGCGACCTCGATCGGGTGGTCATCGACCTGCGGTTCAACGGCGGTGGCAACTCCGCGCTCCTCGCTCCCCTGGTGGAGGGGCTGGCCGCGCGTGAACGGTGGGGGACGCCGGGGGCGACGATGGTTCTGATCGGGCACGGCACCTTCTCGTCGGCCCAGCTGAACGCGGTCGAGTTGAAGCGACGTGTCAACGCGCTCCTGGTGGGACAGCCGACCGGGCAACGGCCGAACGCGTACGGCGAGATCCGCCAGTTCACCCTGCCGAACAGCGGCCTCACGCTGGGCCACTCGACCAAGCGCTTCGTGACCGACCCCGAGGATCGGCCCTCGACCATGCCCGATGTGCCGGTGGCGGTGACGATCTCGGATTGGCGCGAAGGCCGTGATCCGGTGCTCGCCGCGGCCATCGATTGGCACCCGGGCGCCGCCGCGGAATGATCGTCGAGCTCAGCCGCGGCGGTCCCGCTCGCCGCCGCCGCCGTCGCTTCCGTCGCCGTTCTTCGACTTCCCTCCGGCGTTGGCGGTTGCTTCGACGACCTCGGAAGCCGCCGCGATGGCCAACGCCGTCGCGTGGCGCTGCCGGCCGCGGGAGAGCATGAGCCGCACCGGTCCCGAGAGTGCGTACGCGGTGAACGCCACGGCCATCGTGACCTGGAGCCACCAGATGGCCAGTGCGATGGGAACGACGATCCGCACGATGGCGGCGAAGTCGCGCCGGCCCCGGACGTAGCGATTGATCACGTGCACATACGGCACGCTCGACACCATCGCGAATGCCGCCAGGAGCGTGACGAACGGAACGCCGAGCGCCGTCCACTTCTCGAACGCTGGCGGCTCCACGTTCGTGAACCGCGTGGCGAGCAGGTGCTGGTGGAGCACGGTGAGGCTGGCGACCGCGCCGGCAGCGCCGGGGGACGGAAGTCCTCGGAACACCGAGTGGTCCTCGATCGATGCGGAGCTCGTCTCCGCGTTGAAGCGGGCCAAGCGGAGCGCGGCGCACGCCACGTACACCGCGGCGATGCCCCAAATGACCTTGGCGTAGGCGTTGTCCGCCTCCGGGCCCAGGATGGTCGCGGTGCCCGTGGGGCCCACGTAGTGACTGACCAGGCGCAGCATGATGAACGCGGGCGCGACGCCGAACGCCACCATGTCCGCCAACGAGTCGAGTTGGGCGCCGAGATCGGACGTTCCCCGGGTGAGCCGGGCGAGGGAACCGTCCACGGCGTCGAAGAACATCCCGAGAAAGACCAACGCGCCGGCCAGCGTCAGGGTGGACCAGCCGGCGAACGCGGTCTCGCCGATCGGCTTGGTGGCGTAGTAGATGGCCGCGAAACCCGCGATCAGGTTCCCCAAGGTCATGAGGATCGGCGGGACCGCCGCGGGCGGCACGCTGCGGGGTCGCCGCCGCCGCCGCAGTCGGCGGGTGACGTCCTTGGCGGGCTTGAGGTGTCGACGACGCTTGGTCATGTCGGGGGCTCTTGAAGCGGAACCTGCTCCCATGGTTCATCGTCGATCCCGGGCGCCGCGGGCGAGTCGGCGGGCCGGAAATCCGCGTCGGGTTCCGCTGCCGGGCTCCCCTCGTCGTCGGGCCGGGCCCCGGCGGGGGGCGTCGCGGCTTCGGGGAGCACCGCTTGGAAGACCAGCGCCGTCCTGACCTTGGTCCGCGGATCGATGAAGAGCAGTTGGCCGAGCGTGGGCGGAAGCAGGACATCGGGCCCGATCGCCGGGGGACCGATCCCGGCCTCCCGGCTCGACCCGGTGCCGGACGCGGTCAGGATCCAGCACTCGTCGGGACGAAGCTGCAGCTCCACCAGGAGCTCCCTGAACACGTCGCCTTCCAAGCGATCGGTGCCGAGAAGCTTCCGATATCCCCCCGCGATGGGCGGCTCGTACTGCGGAACGAACTCGACCTGGAGGAATGCGCCGTCCTCCATCGGCACGGTCCACGAGCGCAGGAGAAGGTTGAGCACGCCGCCGTTGAGAATGCGTGCGTGTCCATCGACGAGCACCGCGAGGTCGCTCCGGCCGAGCGAGGCATGCTGCCCTTCGCGCCACTGCGGCGCCTGTCCGTGCCAGACCTGCACATCGGTCAGGTGCTCGCCGAGCTCGGCGCCGGCGCTCTCCAGCGCCCCAGTTGGAACGGCGGCCAGCACGAAGCCGTTTCGCGCCAGCGCCGACGCCACCGCGTCGTTGCCGTCGTAGGGGCGACCGTACGCGTCGACCATGGCCTGGACACGGGTCGGATCGTCGCGCACCACCCAACGAAGGACCATCAGGCCGTTGTCGGCGGCAAGCAGGCGCTCGAGCGGCGTGGACGCGCGGTCCGCGTTGACCTCCGCCTGCGGCGGGACTGCGGCCGGCGCGGCGCCGCAGCCCCAGAGTCCCGCGGCCGCCACGAGCGGCACGGCGCGCAGAAGTTGATCCGGGAACAGTGGCACAGGGGGAATGGTAGCGCCGCGGCTCAAGCGTCGGAGCCGCGCCGACTAGTCCGCGATCGGGTGGGAGTTGACGCGATCGATGAGGGCCCGGATCCGCCCGTGCGCCCGCCGGGTGTGGTGGAAGCAAAGGCGGGGCAGTTCCGGATGGTCGTTCTCCTCGGGGAGCGCGCCGACCTGGGCGATCGTGCCCGAGGCCACGATGTCGGCGAACTCCCGGTTGAGCTGTTCGAGCGCGGCGGTCGTCAGCCTCGAGGTCATCCGGATCACGAGCACGTCGCGTACATACCGGCTCGAGTGGTAGCGGCGGTAGAAGCGGAGCACGTGCTGCACCGCATCCTCGACCGACGATCCGACGTGGTACAGGTTCTGATCCTCGGGGCTGATCCAGCCGTTGCGCAGCAGGTGCTGCTGGATGTAGTCGAGCCATTCGGCCCAGTAGGTTCCGCCCGTGCCCTCCACGAGCACGACCGGAATGGGATTGCTCTTCCCGGTCTGGATCAGCGTCAGGGCCTCGAAGAGCTCGTCCTGCGTGCCGAAGCCGCCGGGGAACACCGCGACCGCGTCGGAGTGGCTCATGAACATCAGCTTGCGGGTGAAGAAGTAGCGGAAGTTGATGAGCTTGGGATCGCCTTCGATGACCTCGTTCGCGGTCGTCTCGAACGGGAGGCGGATCGAGAGGCCGAAGCTCTTCTCGCGCTGGGGGCCTTCGTGACCCGCCTTCATGATGCCGTCGCCCGCACCCGTGATCGCCATCCAGTCCGCCTGGGCCATCAGGCGCGAGAAGCGTCGGGCCGCGTCGTAGTCGGGATGGTCGGGCGGTGTGCGGGCGGAGCCGAAGATGCTGATCTTCCGCAGTCCGCGGTACCGGTTGAACACGCGGTAGGCGTAGCGCATCTCGCGCAGCGCGGCCGCCATCAGCTTCATCTGCCCCGTGTCGGCCTGGTCGCGCAGCAGGCGGAGGCTTGTTCGCAGCAATTGGGCGACCAGGCTTCCGGAGAACGTCGCCGGATCGCCGCCGGCGAGTCGCACCAGGTCGGCGATCGGCGCCAGCAGCGGATCCTTCTCGCCGTTGGTGGCGGACGCTGGCGAGGGTGCGGACGATTCTGCGTCGGTCATCGGGCCGGTTCCATGGTGATGGTGGGATAGGGGTCGTTGGCGCCGGTCGGCGAGGGCGGTGTTGCCCGGCGGGATTGGATCACATCCGGCAGTGGAACGATCTGCGAGTCGGGGTCGTTGAGGGGGCCGGTGACCTCGATGGCGTAGAGGCGGTCGCTGAGTCCGCCCACGATGTCGCTCATCAGCATGAGTCTCCCGCGGGGCACGAAGCGGACGTCGAGGTCGAGGCCGGGCACCGTCATGTCGCCGGAGCCCACGAGCCGAAGCATGCTGCACTCCAGTTCGAGCTTCTCGAACACGAGCTGGCCGCCGTTGATGTAGAACTGGACATCGGCCTCCTTCAGGCTCTCGTCCAGCGGGAGCATCAGGGCCGCGAGCTGGAGCACGCGCAGCACCACCGGCATCGTGGCCACCTTCGCGTCCCGCAGGCGGAGCGTTCCTCGGCCAAGCAGCAGGTCGTTGTGCTCGCGTACGCCTTGAATGCCCAGCCGGGCGCTCACGGTGCCGGCGCGGTCGCGATCCGCCGCCGGGTCGGCCGTCCCCGCGGCGGCCTCCTTTGCGGACTCGATGACGAGCGCACTCATGGGTGCATCGACCAGTTCGACCGACGCGGAGTAGCTCGACTCGTTGCCCAGCCCGACCGACGCGCTGGCCATGACGACACCGCTGCCGATCCGTCCATCGAGCCGCGGAACGACGAAGCGCGTGCCGTCGGCGTCGAGACGAAACTCGCCGCGCACGTTCTCCACCTTCCGCTCCCGGGCCAGCATGCTCGAAAGTCGGAACGCGCCCTGGAGGGACGGGGGCATGTCCCCGCCACCCGAGGCCCGCATCTGGAGGCTGCCGTCGATCCCGGAGTACTCCAGTCCCGCGTCGAAGGCGCCGCCCGCGAACGCAATGGGGCCGTCGAAGGCACCGCTCCATGGCGAAGCGGTCTCGGCGGCACGTTGCAGGGTGATGCTGGCGCCCTTCACGGTCAAGCGTCCGTCCACGCGGGCGTTGACGCTGGCCAGGGCACGCCGCACCGCCGCGGGCAACAGGGCTCTGACGGCGGGCGTCAGCCCGGGAACGTCGAGGTCGAGATGCAGGTCGCCGCGCAGCGCTCCCGCCGTTGTGAAGACGCCCTCGACACCGAACGATCCGCCGTCCGCGCGGCCGGTCATCTTCGCCACGTCGATCCGTCCGGGTGTGAACACAATCGACGACTCGTCGTCGATCTCCAGGTCGATCGGCGTGTCCTCGACGGAGAAGCGCACCGATCGCGGATCGACGGCGAGCCGGTACGACTGCAGATCCTCGGGCGTGGCCGACCGGTAGGCGAACGCGGCGTCGAACCGGCCGCTCGGTCGCATCTGGCCGTACAACTCGCGCTGCTCGCGGAGCTTGAGCAGGTCCATGGCCTCCAACACGATGCCCGATTCCAAGGCGGCGTCGGTCCATCGACCGTTCACCGCCAAGGCGCCGTCGCGGTGACCCAGGCCGTAGGACCCGTCGAGGTGGATGACCCCCGTGTCGCTTCCCGCCTCGCTGGTCCGAAGCTCGAGTCCGTTGAACGCAATCGCATCGTGGGCGATCGTCAGCGATCCCGCCAGTCGCTCGAGCCGCGCACGACCGTTGGGCAGCGTGACCTCGACGGCGCGGGGCTCGGCTTCGATGGCCACCGTCGCCGGCTCCGGGCTGTCGTAGCGCACGCCGATCGTCGCGTCGAAGGTCCCCGACGGTCGGTAGCGGTCCCAGAGCTCCCGGGCGGCGGCCGCCGTGCTTCCAGGAAGGAGATCGAGCAGGTACTCGTCGAAGGTCAATCCGCGGAACCTGAACGTCGAATCGCTCCGCAACGTGGGACTGAACCGCATGTCCGCAGTCCCGGTCAGCGTGGCGTCGTCCGCTCGTCCCTCGAGCTCGCGCACGAGGAGGCCGTCCTTCGACAGGTCGAGCACGGCCGAGAGCGGCTCGACGGTGAAGCCGGGCGGCCAGACCAGACCGACCTCCGCCATGGCGCCGCCGATGCGCGGGGTTGGGGCGGCCGAACCGTCCTCGAACTTCACGATCGCACTCCAATCCACCGGCTCCCCGACGTTGCGGCGGATGGTCAGCGCCGTCGACAGTGTTCCGCGCAACTGCAGCTCCTCGAGGAACAGGGCGCTTTGGGCCCGCAGCCGTCCCGGCCACGCCGCGACGTCGGCGACCACGGCCGTCGGATCCACGTTCGGATCGGCGGACGGATCGACCTCGCGCGGAACGATGCCGCTCCGGTTGCCCGGTCCGATGGGGATGGCGGCCAGCAGCAGGTCGTTCGGCTCGTCGTCGAGGAGCGTGACCCCGACGTTCGCAGTGCCCTGGCCTCGCTGCCCGGGAGGGGAGAGGCCGATCTGTCCTGTGACTCGACCCGAGCCGCCGCCTGGCGTGAGGATGCCGATGCCATCGCCCTCGAAGCGCACCAGTCCGGGCTCCAGCGCGATCCTCCCGCCCGTGATCCAGACCGGGTAGGGAAACTTCGACATCAGGAGTCCGCCCCGGCGAATGTCGATCGTCCCGGTGGTGACCGGGTGCTGGCAAATGCCGGCGGGACGCTCCACGATCAACTCCGCATCGGCCAGCCCACCGAGTTCGAAGGGTCCGGCGTGCGCGAGCAGCGAGAGCCGCTCGGAGGAGCGGCGGAGCGCGTCGATCCGCATCGGATCGGCGCCGATGGACTCCGCGTCGCGG
>JAGQOG010000329.1 GCA_020427695.1 Phycisphaerales bacterium | reverse complement strand
TGGACGCCGCACCGACAGGCTGCGTTTCACTTCGTTCCACGGCGCCTGTCGGTGGCACACGCGATCGGAACCGGTGTGCCACTGACTGCCCCCGGTGTGGGGGGCAGTCAGTGCGCAGGGCACCCGCTGCGGCGGAGGTGTTGGAACGTCTGGACGCCGCACCGACAGGCTGCGTTTCACTTCGTTCCACGGCGCCTGTCGGTGGCACACGCGATCGGATCCGGTGTGGGGGGCAGTCAGCGCGCGAGGCGCCCGCTGCGAGGCGGCTCCCGCGGCCTCTCCTCAGCGACCGCGTGCGACGCACGCGCCCCGCGTCACGGCCAGAACGCCGCGACCGTCAGCAGCAACCACACCATGATCGCGAAGGGGATCTTCCCCAGCGTGCCGGCGAGACGGCCGGCCGCGGCGCCGCTGGCGGGGCGCCAGACGGCGCGGAGCTGCATGCCCGGCGTGGTCATCTCGCCGATGATCGCGCCCAGCGCGGCGCCCAGCATCGCACCGAGGATCGATCCCACTACGGGAATCAGAATCAACACCGTGCCGCCGATGGCGCCGATCACGGCACCGACCAGCGATCCCAGCATGCCGCGTCGAGATGCGCCCCCTACCTTGGCGCCCGCGGCCGAGGCGAGAAGCTCCACGACCTCTGCGGCGAGCGCGAGGGCGAGACAGACGCCAAGGATCCACCAGGAGAACGTCTTGGTGCGGCCCGCGGGGAGATAGAGCGAATCCGCGAGCTCGATCACGACGGCGAAGAGGATCATCATCCAGATGCCGGGCAGCCCGACCACCACCAGGGCCACGCACACCAGTCCCACCAGGGCGAACATGAACGCGACGAGGAAGAGGAGATACTCCATGCGGGTCCGGGCGGTCGAGGAGCGGGAGGCCGGAAGCGGAAGATCGCGCCGGCGATCGGGGGATCGGCTTGTTGGGAGGAACGACGCGCGGCTTGCGTGCGTCCCCGAGGGATCGGAGCACGGAGCGGTTCGGGCCGTCTTCGCTCGGTTCGGCCACGCGACCGGCTACACCCAGACCTGGCAGATCACGTGCGGCTCGCGCAGCTTTCCGGTGAACTCGCCGATCGTCGATGTGACGAACTTCACCTCGTACTGCGGATGGGCGTCGAGCCACTCGTTGATCGTCTGGTCGAGATACGTCAGCGCTTCATCCGTGAGCTTGGTGTGGAAGGTCTTGACGTGGATGGCGCCGGTGCCGGTCGTGTTCGGCGTGCGCGACCAGGTCTCCTCGTGCCGCGTGCGGTTGCCGAAGTGCCGGATCTGCGGGGTGCTGGCCTCCGCGGTCGGAGCACCCGAATCCGACGCCGGCGATCCCGGCTCCGACCCCGGAGCGGCGTGCGAGCCGAAGCCCGGTCCCGTGTGGATGATCCGCGGTGGCTGGTGCTCGCCGGGTCCGCCGTCGTGGGGCGTCTGGGTCATGGTGCCTCCCGTGTGGCGTGGCCCGCCGCACGGTGCTCCTCGCGCCGCCGGAAGGCCGCTCGTCCACCGATGGTACGGGATCCCGGCCCCTGGCGCCTCGATCGAATCAGTTGCCGATTGCAAACACCCGCCACTGCTCCGACTCCCGCCGGAGCATCACGGCCTGGGGCACGTCCGCGCCCGTCCAGCGGATCGAGAGTCGCCACTCGTCGTCCGTGCGGGTCACGGTGGTGGCCTCGCCGGCGGCGATCCGTTGGACATCGCCACGGCCGCCGGAAAGCGGTCCCTCGAACTCGAGGTAGCGATTCCGATGCGCCGGAAGCGCTTCGGCAGGCATCGATTCGCCCGCGATCAGGACGTCCAACCGAGCGGGCAGCCGGAAGCTCGCAAGCGATCGCGATTCGGGATCGTTCGTCGGTCCCGTCGCGACGAGCCAGTCGACGTGGGCGTTTCCGTCCGGGGTGCGGTGCAGCAGCAGCACCGTCGGTGCGGTCGCTCCTGCCGTCGTTCGTGCATTCGCGTTCACGATCAGGCGATCGTATCATCGTGCCCTCAAGTGGAGGCCGAACGCGGCGTGGTCGCGGTGCGTTCTCGGCGTGGGCCACCGTTCAGGCCGAAGGACCAGCACCAGGTTCAACACCAAGGCAGGATGACGAGCATGGGCACGATGCGCATCGGTTCGATTCGGCACGCGGTCTGCGCGGGGGGCTGGCGTCGGGCGATCGGCCTCGCGCTCTCCTTCGGACTTCCGCTTGGTGCGGCAGCCCTCTCCACGGGATGCGACAGTCCGCGCCCGGTTGCGACGAGCCGCTCCCTCGGCGAGTGGAACTTCGAGTACGGACGCTACGCGGAGGCGGCGGAGTACTACGGCGAGATCATCGCCCGCTATCCCGGCGACGCCGACGCGCAGTACCACTACGGGGTGTGCCAGTCCGAGCTCGGCGACCTGAACGCCGCCCGCCGGTCGCTGGAGGCGGCCACCAAGCTGCGCCCCAACGACGACCAGGTTGCGTTCGCGCTGGCCGACGTGCTGGCACGGCAGGGCGACCTGACGCAGCTCTACCAGCTCCTCCGCGATCGGGCGGCTGCGACCGGGCGGCCGGAAGCGTGGGTTCTGATGTCGCAGTACGCGCTCGAACACGGCGATCCCGACACGGCGCGCACGGCGGCACTGAACGCCATCGAGGTGGACGACGGACGCTCGGCCGAGCCGTACTACCAGGCCGCGCTGGTCGCCGAGATGCTTGGCGAGACCGACAACGCGGTGCGACGCCTCCGACAGGGGTACGGCATCAACCCCGACGACCAACGCATCCGAACCAAGCTCGTCGAGTACGGCGAGGTGCTGGGACCGACCTTGGCGCTTCCTCCGGGGCGCTGAGTCCGATGCGCTGCCGAAGGATCCGACCGCGATGAGCGCAGGCGAGACGAGCGGTGCCGCGGACTGGATGGACTGGCTCGCCCTGCTGAGCGACTTGGCGCGGGTCCGGCTGCTGCGCCTCGTGGAGCAGGAGGAGCTGGGTGTAGGCGAGTTGGCCCGAGTGCTCCAGATGCCGCAGTCCTCCGTGAGCCGGCACCTGAAGCCGCTCTTCGTCGGCGGCTGGGTGGCCAAGCGCAGCGAGGGCACCGCCAGCCTCTACCGCCTGGCCCACGAGACCCTTCCCGAGGCCGCGCAAGTGCTCTGGCGACTCACCCGGGAGCAGGCGGGACACCAGGCGACCTTCGCCGACGACGATCATCGGCTGGCGGAAGTGGTGGCGGAGCGCAGGAGCGACTCGAAGTCGTTCTTCGGCCGCATCGGCGCCGATTGGGACCACCTCCGAAGCGAGCTCTTCGGCGAGGCGTTCTCTGCGGAGGCCCTTCTCGGGCTGGCGGATCCCGCGTGGGCCGTGGCCGACATCGGATGCGGCACGGGCAATGCCGCCGAACGGATGGCGCCGTACTTTCGCGAGGTGATCGCGGTGGATCGCGAACCGGCCATGCTCGATGCCGCCCGCCTGCGGCTGGCGCGGTTCGACAACATCCAGTTCCGGCAGGGCGAACTCGGCTCGCTGCCGATCCGCGACGCCGAGATCGACGCGGCGATCGTCATGCTGGTGCTGCACCACGTGGACGATCCCGCCGCCGCGGTGTGCGAGATCAAGCGCTGCCTCAAGCCCGGTGGCGTGCTGCTCGTGGTGGACATGGTCGAGCACGATCGCTCGGTTCTTCGCCACACCATGGGGCATGTGCACCTGGGCTTCGCCGAACAGGACGTGCGCGGCTGGTCGGGGAGGGATCTCGCCTTGGAGCGTCACCTTCGCCTTCGTCCCGACACCGAAGCCAAGGGGCCGGGACTCTTCCTCGCCACCTTCCGCCGCCTGGGCGGGCGGCGCCCGACCGCCTGAACGAAACGGGCCGAGGCGCTGGCGCCTCGGCCCGGGTATCGACTCGGATGCACGCTGCTCGGGTGGACGGAGCCGCTCCCCGAGGACGCGCCGTCACTTCTTCTCAAGCTTGGCCAAGGCCGCCGCGGGGTCCTTGCGAACGGACTTTTCGCAGCCCTTGCAGCAGAGCCGCACCAGGCGGTTGTTGACGACCATGTTGACCGGCTCGCCCATGCCACCGAGCTTCTCGCCCGAGATGACGCACACGTCGATCGGGTAGGTCGCGAGCTGCGCCTCGACCACGGCGGCATCGAGCTTGGCGAGGAACGCCTTCGGGTCCTGGTTGAACTTCTTGATGCAGCCCTTGCAGCAGAACCGCACAAGCCGGTTGTTGTACACGTAGTCGACGGCTTCGCCCTCGACGAGCTCGTCCTCGGTCATCACAACGCAGTGTGTCAACGGGTAGAAGGCCTTCTGCTGCTCGACGATCGCCTTGTCGATGGCGGGGATGTACTTGGCGGGATCCGCCTTGAACTTCTCGGGGCAGTCGTTGCAGCAGAAGCGGTACTCGCGGCCGTCGATCTCCATGATCACTGGCTTGTCGCCGAGCGGTCGTCCCGAGACCGGGCAGGTCGCGAGCGGGTAGGGGTCGCTCTTGGGGGCGGTCTTCGCCGTCGTGGTATCCGCCGCCCTGGCCTGAGCCTTGGTGGTCGAATTCTGGGCCACCGCGAGCGAGCCGACCGCGGCGACGATGGCGAGCGCGGAGGCGAGACGGAAGATCTTCGATCCGGTGCAGGTGCAGGCTGACATGTTTGAATCCTCTCGTGGAAGGGGGTCGGGTCGTGCCACCTGAGGTCCTTACGATAGACAACGCCGGGCGAACCGGGCTATTCCCGTGTTCCGACCGACCCACGCCGATGGCCGCCCCGATCCTCAATCCGCCACGGCACGCCCGCGCCGTTGTCCTCGGTGCCAGCAACGTCAGCCGGGGGATCTCCACGATCGTCGAGTCCATCCGTCGAACGCTGGGTTCCAACGTCGAGATTCTGGTGGCGGCAGGCCACGGGCGGTCGTACGGCATCGACAGCCGGGTGCTGGCGCGAAGCGTGCCTTCGATTCTCGACTGCGGCCTCTGGAGTTGGCTTGCATCGGCACCGCCGGTGCCGTCGTACGCGTTGGTCTGCGATGTCGGGAACGACATCCTGTACGGTCAGCCAAGTGCGACGATCCTCGCCTGGGTGGAGGCGTGCCTGTCGCGAATCCGCCAGGTCAGCGCATCGGTGGCCATCGTGGGACTCCCGATGGACCGGTTGCGACGTCTCTCGCCGATTGGCTTTCGCGTGCTCTCGACCCTTCTCTATCCGACGCACCGCGTGACGTTCGAGGCCGCGTTCGCCGCCGCGGAACGCGTGGACCGCGGACTCGCGGATCTTGCTCGCGACCATGGTGCGCGCCTCGTTGTTCCCTCTGACGGGTTGTACGGACTCGATCCGATCCATGTCCGGACACGGCAAGCGCCGGCATTCTGGCGCGACGTGCTTGCCGCATGGCGACCGGACCTCGCCCCCGCGGACGTGCCAGGTCGCTCACTGCGCCGTTGGATCGCGATCCGAAGCAGGTTGCCGCAGTCGTGCCGGATCCTCGGCGTGCCGATCGGTGGCCGCGAGGCGCCGCCGGGCGAGGCCCGCTTCGCGGGTGGCACCGTCGTGCGGCTGTTCTAAGGGAACCGCGACCAACCGTATGGTTGACGCCCTCGGGCCCAATGGCTATCCTCCATCCCTTCATCCGGATGAACGGATGAATGTGCGAGTTGACCCTCTCCCTCCCGACCCCCACGCGAGCCAACCATGCCCAGTGCCACCGCCCGTCCCAGCACGTCGATCGCGACCTTCATGGACACCGGACTGCCGTTGTTCTCGGACTTGCCGTTCAAAGTGGCCGACCTTTCCGCCAAGACGGTCGCCTTCGGCCGGAAGGAGATCGAGCTCGCCGAGCACGAGATGCCGGGCCTCATGGCCCTCCGCGAGCAGTACAAGGACAAGCTTCCGCTGAAGGGTGCACGGATCACGGGCTCCCTGCACATGACTGTGCAGACCGCCGTACTCATCGAGACGCTGGTGGCCCTCGGTGCGGAGGTGCGCTGGGCGAGCTGCAACATCTTCTCGACGCAGGATCACGCGGCGGCCGCGGTCGCCGTCGGGCCCAAGGGCACGCCGGAGCATCCGCAGGGCGTTCCCGTGTTCGCATGGAAGGGCGAGACCCTTCCCGAATACTGGTGGTGCACGTTCCAGGCCCTGCATTGGGGCAGCGGCATGGGTCCCACGCTCCTCCTCGACGACGGCGGCGACGCCACCCTGCTGATCCACAAGGGTCTCGAGTTCAACAACGCCGGGGCCGTTCCCGCCGCCGGCGTCGACGACGCCGAGGAGTGGGGGGTCATCGTCGAGGTGCTGAAGGACCTTCAGGCCGCCGACGGCGGGTTCTGGGCGCCGTTCGCGAAGCCGATCGTCGGCGTCTCCGAGGAGACCACGACCGGCGTGCACCGCCTCTACGAGCGCGTCGAGGCCGGCACCCTCCGGTTCCCCGGCATCAACGTCAACGACAGCGTCACGAAGAGCAAGTTCGACAACGTCTACG
>JAGQOG010000328.1 GCA_020427695.1 Phycisphaerales bacterium | reverse complement strand
TTGTCGCGTTCGAGGAGTTCCCGACCCTGTGGCCCGGCAACCCGCCCGATCAGAGAGGCCGCGCAGCCGGATCGACCGTCGGCTGCGCAATCGGCAGTTCCATCCTGACCACCAGGCCACCACCCGGTGCGTTGCTCGCTCCCACGGCTCCCCCGTGGGCACGTACGGCGCGGTCCGCAATCGCCAGGCCAAGCCCGATTCCCCCGCTCGCCTCGCTGGGATCGTCACGCAACCTGTGGAAGGCTCGGAAGATGTGCGCGAGCGACGCCTCCGGGACGCCGGGGCCATGATCCCGGATCTCGACGACCGCGCGTTCCTCGCCTTCCGGAGCGAGGAGCGAAACCTCGACCGACGTGCCGCGCGCCGTGTAGCGAGCGGCATTGCGCACCACGTTCTCGATGGCGCTTCGAATCAGGTGCCGCTCGCCGAGCACCGTGCACGGATCGCATCGCACGAGCCGCACGTGCCGTTCCGCCGATCCAACCTCGAACTCCGAGTCCGAGACGACGTCCTGCACCACTTCGTGCAGGACCACCGGCGAAGCGCTGATCGACTCCGCACCCCCTTCGAACCGAGCCAGCATGAGGATGCGCCCCAACATCTCGTTCAGCCGCTCGACGTCGCGCGTCGCGCGGTCCAGCGCCTTGGCGCCGTCCACGCCGGCGTCGCGGGCGGCGAGCTCGATCGCCACGTTGAGCCGCGCCAGGGGCGAGCGGAGCTCGTGCGACACGTCGCGCATGAGCATTCGCTGCGCCGAAATCGACGCCGCCACCTGCTGAACCATCCGGTCGAACTCACGCGCCAACTCGCCGATCTCGTCCCGGCGCGACACCAGTACCGGATCTACGCGTGCGGCAAGGTCGCCGAGCGCGAGCCGCCGAACCACCCGCTGGAGTCGGCGGAGCGGGGACGTCAGGTAGCGAGCGAGCGCGTAGCACCCGAGCCCCGCGGTGAGGACGACAGCGAGCAGGCGAAGCAGAAGCATGGGAACGGGGACCAGCAGCTCGAACCGCGGCCCCTGCCCGGGCGGCGTTCGCCCACTGCCGGTCGACGGGCGGCGATCGCTCGGCTCCGCCTCCACGAGCGCGACCACACCGGCCGTGCGACCGTCACCGGCTTCCATCGGGACGGCCATCCGCGCGCCGGAGTCAACGATGACGCTTTGGCCCGCGTCGAGCTCGGAGCGGTGGTCCTCGAGAAGCGAACGGAGTCGCTCCGGCACTGGCTCGCCGCGCAGCTCCCGCCCCTTGTCGTCCACGAAGTATGTCTTGAGGTGGCTTGCGGACTCGAGCGACCGGCAATGCAGTTCGAACGCGTCCTGGCCGCGCAGCTCAAAAACAGCGAAGGCGCCCCGGGCCTGAAGCTCGTGCAGGCGAGCCGGAACCGGTCGTGGCGGCATGGCGCTGTACGGATACAGCCACGTGACGGCCGCGAGGCCAGCGATGACGATCGTCACGGCCAGCCAGAACCACATGAAGATCTTGAGGAAGAGGCTCTGCACGCCTACCCGTCGTCCTCGGTCCGTCGAGCCCCGTCCGCGGTCGGGGGCAGGGTCATGACGTATCCAGCGCCCCGCAGCGTCTGGATGCACTCCGCCGCGGCGCCGCACGACCGGAGCTTCCGGCGCAGGTTGCTGATGTGGACGTCGATGCTGCGATCCTCCGGGAAGAGCCGACGACCGAGCACCGACCGGGCGATGTCCTCGCGTGACACGACCTTGCCCGCAGATCGGGCCAGGACTTCGAGCAGTCCGAACTCTGCGGAGGTGAGTGGAACGGGCGTACCGGCGCACACGACCGAACGGGAGGACGGATCGATCGCGATCTCCCCGACGATGATCGAGGGCAGGCGACTCCCGGTTCCGCTCTTCCCACGCCGCAGGATGGCCCGCAGGCGGGCCACGAGTTCGCGCGGGTTGAACGGCTTGGGCAGGTAGTCGTCCGCACCAACCTCGAGCCCCACGATCCGATCGATCTCCTCGCCGCGAGCGCTGAGCATGAGCACCGGGAGGGCGGACCGGGCACGGATGCGGCGGAGGACGTCGAAGCCGTCGGTACCCGGGAGCATCACATCGAGCACGACCACCGCGAATCCGCCACCGAGGGCGTGACGCACGCCCACATCCGGATCGCCGACCGCCACGACCTCGAAGCCGGCCGGGCGCAGGTACTCGCCGACCAGCTCGCAGAGCTCTTGGTCGTCGTCGATCATGAGCGTCCGCACAGGCTGTTCCATGTGCTGTGCCTCCGCGCCGGTCCAAGGAGTGTATCGGGGCGTCCATTCGCGCCGCCGCCGCGCCAGTGTGAAGAAGCGCAAAGGCGTCCTTTCCCTTCCTTGCGCACACTTGACGGACAGCCAACACCGCATCGCGTATTCATGCCTCGACAGGACCCGTTGCCTGCGCGGCCCTTCCGCCGGCAGGCCCTCGACACCTTCCTGGAGGCTTCCTCATGGGACATCACGACTCGCTCGACCGTCGGCGGCAGCCGCTGGTTCCCCGCCGCACCGTGCTCCGCGCCGGCGCCACCGGGGCGGCGGCGCTCGCCGGACTCGGTGTCGCCGCTCGCTCGCTCCGGGCGCAGGACTGCACGCTCATTCCATCGCAGACCGAGGGCCCGTACTGGGTGGACGAGATGCTCAACCGGAGCGACATTCGCTCGGACACCGCCACCGGCGCCGTGCAGCCGGGATTGCCGCTTCGGCTCTCCATCAACGTGTCGGAGGTCACCTCGGGCGTCTGCGCGCCGATGTCCGACATCTGGGTGGACGTCTGGCATTGCAGCGCCCTCGGCGTCTACTCCGACGTCGCCCAACAGGGCACGGTCGGCCACGACTTCCTGCGCGGGTACCAGCTCGCCGATGCCCACGGCAACGTGCGCTTTCTCACGATCTACCCCGGCTGGTACCCGGGGCGGACGATCCACATCCACTGCCGCTTCCGGCGGTTCGTCAACGGAACGCCGACGTTCAACTTCGTCACCCAGCTCTACTTCGATCAGGCGATCACGGCGGCGATTCACAACGAGGTCGCGCCGTATGTCGGGCACGGCCAACCCAACACCACCAACGCCATGGACGGCATCTTCAATGCCCAGCTTCTGTCCAGCGCGGCCTACAACGGAACACACGCGGTGGCGAACTTCAACGCGGTTCTGAACGCGAATCCGGGGATCGCCCGCGCCGGCACGACGCCGACCGACCCCGACGCCAAGGAGCACGCGAACGACTTCGGCGGCGGCTCGCCCGTCCGGCTCGCCTGATGTTCCACCAACTCACCAGGAGACTCCCATGACACGCAAGAACTCCATTCGGCTCCGCAGGCGTTGCGTCGGTGCGGCCGCGGTCGCGTTCGCGGGCTCGATCGGATCGGTGTCGTTCGCCGAAAGCCTCGCCAGCAACCTCGAGAACCAGTCCGCCGGAACGGAGACCGCATCCGACTGCTGCGCCATGGCGGCCAGCTTCACGACCGACGACGTCGTCCACGCGCTGTCTTCGATCACGCTGCTTCTCGCCAGTCCGATTCCCGGCAGCGCCGTCGTGACGGTGCATGCCGACGGTGGACTTGAGCCGGGCCAGCTCGTGGCAACGCTCGTCGCACCCGGCGCATACAGCCCAACACCGGCGCCGACTGCGTTCGGCGTCGCATCTCCCGTGGCCCTGGATGCCGGCACGACGTACTGGATTGTCGTGGCGCCTGAGGAGGGCGAGTTCGAATGGTCGTGGACGACGGACGAGACCGGCACTGGTACCGGGTACACCGGTACCTGGGCCCAGAATCTCGAGAGCGATCTCGGGGCAGGATGGTGGAGTCACGAGCGCTACCCGCTCCAGATGGCCGTCACG
>JAGQOG010000327.1 GCA_020427695.1 Phycisphaerales bacterium | reverse complement strand
GGGAGACGATGCCCACCGCCCAATAGGCGTTGCGATGGCGGGCGATGTTCATCGCCCAGTCGTAGGCGGCTCTCAGCACGGGAGGTGGACTCCGGTCCGGCGGCGGGACGGCGCTGGCTTTAGCAGCAGGACTCGCCGTCGGCAAGCGGGGCGCGGCCCTGCGGTTTCGTCGCCAGCCGCGTTGACCGCCCTCAGGCGCCGGCTATGATCCGCCCCGGGCCCCTGTGGCGGAATCGGTAGACGCGGCAGACTCAAAATCTGTTTCCCGCAAGGGAGTGGGAGTTCGAGTCTCCCCGGGGGCACCATTTCACGCATTCGAACGGTTCCGCTCCCGCGCCCGCGAGGAGCCTGCTAGCGCGCGCCGCCCGGCCGTGTCCGCGGGCCGTCCATGGACGCGTCCCAGGTGATGGTGCGGTTCCGGCCGGCCGTCTTCGCCGTGTAGAGCGCCTTGTCGGCGCGGTCGATCGACTGCTCCACCGGCAGGTCCGGATCGAGCAGGGTCAGCCCGAACGAGACCGTGACGTGGAAGGACTGACCCCCTGCCGTCTGGTGCGGCAGGGTGGCGAGGCCCTCGCGCAATCGCTCCACGGCCTCGAGGCCCAGACGCAGATCGGTGTCGGGGATGCAGAGCAGGAATTCCTCGCCGCCGTAGCGATAGATCCGGTCGTAGGGGCGGAGATGGGCCATGACGTAGTGGGCGACGGAGACCAGGACCTTATCGCCGACGAGATGCCCATGGGTGTCGTTGACGTCCTTGAAACGGTCGAGATCCATCATGACCACGACGGCGTCGTGGACCCGCCGCTGGGCGAGTTCGTGGAGTTCGCGAAGCTTGGTCAGCATCGCGACCCGGCTGGGCGTTCCGGTCAGGGGGTCGACGTTCTGGAGCACGTCCTTGATCTCGTGCTCGACGGTCGCGATCTCCAGCCTCAGGCGCTTCAGCGCCGTGAGGAACTGCTCGTAGTCCGCGATCACGATCGAACGTCCTTCCATGGACGATCTGAGCATGCGCGTGGCGTATTGATGCATGCGCCGGTGCTCTGCACCGATTTCGATGAAGCCCGAATGGCTTTCGAGGAGCGTGCTGCCAGATTTGTAGTACCACTGGCCGAACCGGCACTGGCAATGGGAATCGCCGTTCAGGTCGCGTTGGTCGGCGGGGAGGCCACAGATCAGCGTGCCGTACAGACCTTCCGCCCATTGGTCGTGATGGTAGATGGCTTGCTCGAGCTCCGTGAGAGCCTCGCGCAGTTCCGCGTTGGACACGTTCGGGAGAGCCACGCCGGTTCCTCGCTCCTCGGGGTGAGTTCCGGCACGCGATCAGTCGATCTTCCCGGAACGCTCGAAATTTCCGCGACAAAACTTGCCGGCTTTACGCCGCTCGGTTGCGGGTCGAGACCACGATCAAGCGTCCATATCATTTGATTTTATATGGAACAACCAACATGGCGTCTTCGGCCCGGGCCGCCACGGCAAATTGATATCGCCCGGGGCGCGCCGTAGGGTAGAAGCGAGGGGTCCGGAGGATGGCCGGATCGAACCACGGGACCTTCGATGGGGCGTCCGTCCGCAATTTGGTTGGGTGTGGGTCTCGCCGTGCTCGTGCTGGCCGGGGGCGGCTATCGCTATCTGGCCGGATCCTCGGCCCTGTCGGGCCAGGATGCGAAGGCCGCGACCGGCCCCGGACCGGCGGCCGTCGCGGTCGAGGCAGAGCTGGTCTCCATCGGAGAGGTGATCGACGACATCCGCGCGGTCGGCACCTTGCGGCCGAACGAGGCCGTCGCGGTCTCGCCCGAGATCGCCGGGCGGATCGCGGAGCTTCGGTTCGACGAGGGCGACGAGGTCGCCGAGG
>JAGQOG010000326.1 GCA_020427695.1 Phycisphaerales bacterium | reverse complement strand
GCCGTGGCGGGCTCGAGTTGGGAGTCCCTTCGTCCCTGCGTCCCTCTGTCCCTGCACCGAGGACGCATGATGCGGGGCCGTTGTCCGCGCTGCACCTGCGATCTCCGCGGGGACTTCAGCCGTCCGTGTTCCGAGTTCGGTTGGTGCCGCTGCGCGGATGCCGCCTGACGGTTTCCGTCACGGATCGCGCGGGAGTCGACGGCCCGGGTCTTCTCGGCACGCTCGGAATCGAGATCGCCCCGGCGGCGCCGCGTGCTCTATCGCCGTTCGGGCTCAGCACGGACCCCATGCCGCCAGGAGCAAACCAAGATCGGCGCCGTCCACGTCGCCGTCGCAGTCCAGGTCGCCGGCCCCGCCGATCTCGGACAGCGCTCCCCACCCACCCAGCAGCACGCCAAGGTCCCCGCCGTCCACGGATCCACTTCCATCGAAATCGGCGACACAGGCGTCGAGCAGCGTGAGTTCGTAGCCGAAGTCGCCGTCGGGATCGCTGTTGTCCTCGTAGAGCGAGTCGTGCGCCGCGAGGAACAGGTGCGTCGCTCCGTTCGGAATGACGACGCAGATGGTCCCGCCGGGATACTCGGCGGATGCCACGAGAAAGTCCTCGGGGATGTCGGTGGCCTCGCCGCCGAAGTAGGTCGGGGCGGTGACGAAGTCCACGCCGGCCTCGAGCGCGCCGGGAACCCGATGAAGCTGATTCGCGGGGAGCAGAACGTCGCTGGAGCTGAACACGCCGACCATCCGCTTGAACTCGTCCCCCTGGGGACCGTTGTCGAAGTCGCCCAACGCCTCGATCTGGATCCGATCGCCAGGAAAGAGCCCCAAGGGTGCCAAGGCGATCGGGATCGCATTCAGGGAGGAGTCGGCGCTCGAGGTGTGGAGATAGGTACGCTTGGAATCCAGGCTGGTGGCGGCGCGAGCGTCGACGGCGCCGACGCACACGGCGATGGAGGCGATCGTGGGGAGCGCCGCTCCGATGCCGATCCGGAAGCGCGGGGAGTTCTGGGTGGTCATGATGGTCTCCGTCGGTGAGGCGCGGCAAGGCCGCATGGCCGGCCGGCGAGGCTCCGCCCGAGGATAGCGCAAACCGACGCCGGCGCGCCCGCGAATCGTCGGAACCGGATGCAGGTCGGACTGGCCACGTTGAACTGGGCAAGGGAGCGGCAACGAAGCGGGAGGCCCGCTCGCCGCCCGAAAAGGGGGTGTCAGCGGGCGTCACGCGGCTCGGCGATCGCGACGGTGGCGCCGGGCCCCACACGAGGCAGCTTCGCCTCGCCGGCGATGCGCACGGTCGCGCCGCGCTCGGCGGTGGCCAGCGCCGCGTTCGCCTCCGTGCGCTCGCGATCGAGCAGGCGCAGGCGAACGAGGGCGCCTTCGGTGCTGCACACGATCCGCTCCGTCTTGCCGCGCGTGACCAGGGCATCGCTCACGATGCGTCCTTCGAGGAGCGCCTCGGCGCCGGTGAGAGGACGATCCGGTGTCGCTCCCGCCGCAGGTGCGTCGGGCGCGAACACCGCGAAGGAGAACTTCGTGCGCTCGTCGCGTCGACGCGAGATGCCCTGCACCTCCGCCACCATCGGGGCGGGGGGGAATCTCCGGATCTCGTGACACCAGTGGCGCGGCGTTTCGAGCATGGGACACGGACGCTGGTGAGGACACGGCGCCACGACCCGGATCCCGCCGCGCTCGAGAACGCGGTTGCGGAGGACGTGCAGCGGACGCGTCGTCACGCGCAGCGCCGGCTCGATCAGGATCGTCCAGGTCTGCTGCGCCCATGCGTGCACGACCTCGACAGCACCCGTTGCCGGCTCGTCGTCGCCCAGTCCATCGGACGGCAGCTCGTTGATGGCCGCCTGGCAGACGACCAGGTCGATGTCCGTGCTGGCGGACATGGCCAGCAGGTCGGCTTCGCGCGGCTGGACCAGCACGTCGACGCCCGCCACCTCTCCCGCCATCCGGATCGCGGCTTCGGCGATCGCGAGGTTCGCGGGATCGCTGTCGACGACGTCGATGACGCTTGGCACGTCGGCGCCAGCGAGCGCGAGGATCAAGCCGACGGACGTTGCCCCGCAGCCGCACCCGAGATCGAGGCATCGGAACCGCCCGCCCCGGCACGTGACCGACGCGTTGCGGGCGGCGAGTTCCTCCAGCACCAGTCGCACCTTGGGGGCATCGGAGCACAGGAAGTAGAGAACCTTGGCCAGGAGATGGCCCCGGTGACGGGCGCCGCGGGCGATGGCGGACCGATCGAGCGTGTAGAGGTCGGAGAGCTCGAGCACGCGATCGGCGACCGTGGCGGGGCTCGGTGTGCCGCCGCCGAGCTCCAGCAGTCGCGGGGCTGCCTTCCAGAGTCGAGCCTCGAATGCCGACAGGCGCTGGAGGAACTCCGCGCGTCCGCAGAGGCGGAGCGATGGGAGCCGATCGGCGCTGCCGTGGTCCATGGGCCCAGGTGCGACGCCGCTCAGGCGACCGGCTCCGCCAGGCTCACCAGGAAGAACCGTCCGATCGAGGCGCTGAACGGCTGGCCGTCCTCGCGTTCCATGAGGTACTCGCCCTCCATCGTGCCCCACGGGGTCGTCAACGGGCAGTAGCTGGCGTACTCGAACGTCTCGCCTGGCGCGAGCGTCGGCGTGTGGCCGACCACGCCTTCGCCGTGCACATCGTGGCGCTGGCCCTCCGCGTCGACGATGACCCAGTGACGGCTCTTGAGCTGAGCCTTGTGCTGGCCCTCGTTGCGGATCGTGATGTGGTACGCGAACACGTACTGATCCGTCGCCGGACTCGACTCGCGCGCCATGTACTGCGGGCGCACCGTGACCCGGATGCCGTTGGTCACGGTTTCGGATCCGTACTCGCGTCGTGGTGCGGTCGCGTTCGACATCGGGTGGACACAATAGGCGATGCCGCGGATCGCGGCTTGGCGGGTCGGCGCATTCGGCGCCGTGGTCCGAGAAGAACACCGGCG
>JAGQOG010000325.1 GCA_020427695.1 Phycisphaerales bacterium | reverse complement strand
GCGTGTCCGGGCAGCCGGGGCAGCCGACGCGGCGCGACGAGTGCGTGTCCGAGCTTTTAGGACCGCGGACTCAGGCGGACGAGTGCGTGTCCCGTTCGGAAGTGCGTGTCCACCGTTCGTGGGCAAGTCCAGCCGCGAACAGTCGCGTCCGGCGAGGTGCGTGTCCAAGCAGCCGCGAGCAGCTGCCTGCGGCGAAGTGCGTGTCCGAGGAACCGGTACGGAAGTGCGTGTCCGGGCCACCGCGCGTGTCCGGGCCACCGCGAGCAACTTCATGTCCAGGCCGCCGGAGGATCAGTGCGTGACCCTGCCGTCGCGACGGCGTCGCCAGCGCGTCGCCCCCATGAGTCCGCCAGCCGCCAGAATGACCGTGACCCCGGGTGCCGGCACCGGCCAGGCCGATCCGATGGCCACCAGGTCTGGGCCGCCGAAACCGGGAAGCCCCTCGACGCGGAAGCCGCGCAGGGCGCCCCAGGAGGCGTCGAGGCTGATCCCGGCACCGTAGACCGGCTGCCCGCCCCCGATCTCGAGCGTGTCGAGCGACCAGCCTGCGGACGTCATCGACGCCCGGGCGAGATGTAGGGCCGGGGTCAACGTGTTGTCGGTGCGGATGCCGTACACGTTGAAGTCGCTGTTCCCTCCGCGCTCGAGAAGGGCGAGCTCGACCGTGAGGGCGTTGTCGTCGGCAAGCAGCCACTGTCCCGGTGCAAAGAAGAGATCGAGCGTCCAAGGGGTGGGTCCCTCGCCGTCGAGGATCCAACTGAGGTTCTTGTATCCCGCGCCGAAGGCGCCGAACACCTCGCCGATCGTCCCGGTCGAGCTTCCCTCGCCTGCGAACGGTGTGGCGGCGTCTGCCCGATCGGGGTTCGCCTCCCAGACGTTCCCGCTCGTGCCCATATCGCGCGGAACCGCGTCGCTCCAGCCGTATGTCAGGCCGTTCGAGGTCAGCGCGCCGTTGTCCCACACGAGGAAATTGTCGTTGCCGAACGATTGCCCAAGACCGAGGAAGCCCATGGCGTCGAGCCGGCGATCGCCGCCGAAGAGCGTGGTGGAGGTCGCAGCCGAATCGATTCCGTGGAATGCGATACCAGCGAGCGCGGGTGCGGCGGAGCCGAGGGCGACGCAGATGGCGACCAGTCTGGTGTGCATGGGAGCCTCGCAGAGCGTCGATCCGCCATCCGCCCCTTGCGCCTCCCCGTCCGCGGTGGACGCGGTGCAGGACGGTGCGGAGTCGGCGACGACGCCTCCTCCAGCATGCGATCCGCGGGCGGCCGTGGCGGGCATTCCATCGATCCGGTGCATCGGCGGGTCCGCACCGCCGGCACAGTCCGCAGGGACCGACCGGGTTTGCGGACCTCGGGGAGATCCTCCCCCGACCTGGAGCCGTCGTGCCCCCGGGCACGGACCCCTACGATGGCGCCGTGCTGTCGGTCGTCATTCCTGCCCACAACGAGGAGCACGAGCTGCCGCGCACCCTCAAGGCGCTGGCGGACGCGCTGGCTGCTATCGCGGTGCCGTCCGAGATCGTCGTGGTTGACGATGCCTCGTCCGATCGAACGGCGGCGTGTGCGGTGGCCGCCGGGGCGAGGGTCGTGCCGGTGGCGGTCCGGCAGATCGCCGCGGCTCGCAATCTCGGTGCCGCCGCAGCGCGGGGCGAGTGGCTGCTGTTCGTGGACGCCGACACCCGGGTCTCGCCCCAGGTGGTCGGCGACGCCGTGGAGGCGCTGCGTGCAGGCGTCGCTGGTGGCGGCGCCCAGGTGCGCTTCGAGCCCCCGGTCCCGTTCTGGGGGCGGATCTACCTCGCCTTGTTCATGGTTGTCTGGCGCCCGTTGGGGCATGCCGCGGGGTGCTTCCTGTTCGCCCGTCGCGCAGATTTCGAGGCGGTGGGGGGCTTCGACGAGCGGTACTACGCCAGCGAGGAGATCTGGCTCAGCAAGGCGCTGCGGGCACGGGGCCGTTGGACGGTGTTGCGGTCCTGCGTCCACACGAGCGGGAGGAAATTACGGATGCACTCGGCATTGGGCATTCTGGGCACGGCGGTCCGACTGCTCTGGGGCGGACCCCGGGCGTGGCAGAAGCGGGAAGGGATGGACCTTTGGTACGACGGACGCCGGGAGAGCTCCTCCGGCTTGCCACCGGAGCAGGGGTGATCGACCATGGAGGCATGAGCGAGACCAAGCCGCCGCGCACCCTGCTCCCCGACGGACGGGTCATGCCGCGTTTCGCCGGCATCTGCACCTTCTGCCGGTTTCCCCGCCTTCAAGAGGTCCTCCCTGCACAGCGGCCGCTCGACTGGATCGTGTACGGGGTGCCGTTCGACGGCGGCGTCACCTATCGACCCGGGGCTCGATTCGGTCCCCGCGCGGTGCGCGAGCAGTCGCAGTACATGAAGCCGTTCAATCTGGAACTGGACGTCAACCTCGCCCAGCGTCTGTCGCTCGCGGATGGCGGCGACGCGCCGGTGTCGGCGTACTCCTGTCGCGAGACGGTGGAGTCCGTGCTGGCGTTCGCACGCGGCTTGGGCGGATCGTCGGCCGAGGATGCCGT
>JAGQOG010000324.1 GCA_020427695.1 Phycisphaerales bacterium | reverse complement strand
TCAATTGGCGGCGGAAGGACGACGGCCGGGCGTATTGACCACCTGGGGCCACCCCCCGAACCGGCCGCTCCCCCGCCGCGGGGAGGGCGTGTGGGGGGCGGGGATCGACGACCGAGCGGGGTCGCAGGCAAGGGCCTGCCCACCTTGACTCCCCGGTGGGTTCCTGCTTTACTGCCCGATTCCCTCGCGGACCCGGCCGACACCGGCGGGTCGGCGCTGGTCTTGTCGCTCTTTCGTCCGTTTCCCCGGTCGCTGCCCGACGCCGCAGAACCGGCCCCACGCCCGGCGATTCGGCCGGCTCTTCGCAAGGATCCCCTGATGGCCCGCTACATCGGTCCCAAGGTCAAGCTCTCCCGCCGCGTCGGCGTTCCCATCGCAGACATTCCCAAGCACACCGCCAAGCGGCAGTTGACGCCCCCGGGCATGCACGGCTTCCGCGGCCGCAGGGCGAAGGACTACGGGATCCGCAAGGACGAGAAGCAGAAGCTGCGCTACCACTACAGCGTGCTCGAGCGCCAGTTCCGCGGCTACCTCGACGCGGCGGCCCGAAGCAAGGGCAACACCGGCGAGATGCTTCTGCGGGCCTTGGAGCAGCGGCTCGACAACGTGGTCCGGCGGTCGGGCCTCGCCCGCACGATCTGGGCGGCTCGGCAACTCGTCGCGCACGGCCACGTGCTCGTGAACGGACGAAAGGTCGATCGCCCGAGCTTCCAGACCAAGGTGGGCGACACGATCAGCGTCAAGGAGGGCATCCAGAAGCTCGCACGGGAGAACATGGAGTCGATGGCCGGGCTCGTCGTCCCGGGCTGGATCTCCGTGAATCCCGCCGAACTGTCGATCAAGGTCGTTGCGGTGCCCACCTCGGACCAGATCCCGTTCGATGTGAACACCAACATGATCGTCGAGTTCTACAAGTAAGCCCCCGACGCCCGCTGCCGTCGACCGGTACCAGCGTCGCGGCGCGTGGCGGCGCCCTAGCGGCGCGAGGCCGACATGCTCCGATTCCTGCGCACGCACAACCGCTGGCTGCTGGCCATCTTCGGCACGCTTCTTCTCATCGTGTTCCTGATCCAGGGCTCGATGGACACCCTCTGGAAGGCGCAGGCGATCGGCGGCGGCACGTGGGCCACCGTGGGTCCCGACGCCGAGCGCGTCACCACCGGAGCCCGCGACCAGGTTCGCGCCGAACTTCAGGTCATCCAGCTCATCCGCGATCCGGTCCTGCAGGCGCTCGGTGCGGACGCCCGTCCCGAGCACTGGTATCTCCTCACCCGTGAAGCCGAACAGGCCGGGCTGGTCGGGGGCACGTCCGACGGCCTCCAGTGGCTGAGTCGCATGGCCGACCAGTTCCGCCTCCAGCAGGCGGCCCAGGGGATCACGGCGGACGTCGATCGACCGGAGGAGATCGCCCAGCGGCTCGCCCAACAGGCTGGCCAGCCGGTCGGCTTTGTGCTCGAGACCATTGCCAAGCTCAACGGCGTCCGACGACTGTTCGGACTCTACTCGTCGGCGCCGAAGCTCTCCGACCGCCGTCTCGAAGCCGACTCCGAACGCCTGCTCCTGAGCGTCGGCGCCGACATCGTTCCGCTCGACGGTCATGCCCTGGCCAACCGCAGCACGTTCGAGCCGACGGAGGAGGAGCTCGCCCAGCAGCTCGCCACCTACGGCGACACGGTTCCCGGCGCGGGCGAGTACGGCTTCGGCTACAAGCTGCCGAACCGCCTCAAGGTGGAGTGGATCGCGATCTCGAACGCCGCGATCCGCGCCGCGCTCGAGGCGAGCCCGGAGCTCGACAACGTCAACCTGCGCAAGCACCGCGAGAAGAACCGCGACCTCTTCCCGAGCACCGTCGCCGACGGCACCGACGACTTCGAGACCGTCCGCGAGGCCGTCAAGCAGCACTTGCTGAGCACGCTGCTGATCGAGCGCACGGCCGAGATCTCCAAGTTTGCCGTCGATCAGATCGCCGCCAAGCAGCGCGGGCTGGCCCGCGACGGCGCCTACATCGCGACTCCTGACGATTGGGCGGCGAAGCGCAAGTCGCTGCCGGAGTTGGCCGAGGAGATCGCGCAGCAGTACAACATGCCGCTGCCGCCTTACCAGACCAGCGGTCCCACCTGGTACGAGCCCCGCCGACTCGACACGCTGCCGGGGATCGGCACCGCGACCACCGACAAGTTCGGCAGCACGCCGCTGCGCCTTTCGGCGCTGGCGGCGCAACTGAAGGAGTTCGGCGGCTCCGACGTGATCGCCCTCCAGGCGGGCGTGGTCGGTCCGCAGCTCAGGAGTCCGAACGGCGACGTGTACGTCTTCCGCGCCGTCGAGGTCGAGGCCGCCCGGGCCCCCCTTTCGGTGGACGAGGTCCGTGATCAGCTCGTGAGCGACCTGCGGGCCCTGCACGAGTACCGCGAACTGGTCAAGGACGAGGAGCGCCTGCATCGCGTCGCCAGCGAGGACGGTCTGGTGACCCTCGCCGGCAGCTACGGCGCCCAGGTTCAGACCGCCGCCAACATCCGCTCGAGCGATCCGCTCTCGATCCAGCGCGGCATTCCCGTGGCCACCCCGCTCCCGGTTGTCGGCGTCAACGACGAGGCGACGAAGGCGATCGTGGCGCTCGGCGCGACGCTCGATCCCCTCAAGCCCGCCAGCGAGCAGCCGCCTGCGGAACGCGTCTTCACGGTGCCCGTCGAGCAGAAGCTCACCATGCTGGTCGGCCGC
>JAGQOG010000323.1 GCA_020427695.1 Phycisphaerales bacterium | reverse complement strand
TCGATGCCTCAATGCCTTGATGCCCTCCGCCCCCTCACGCTCACCGCATCCACCCCCACTCGGGCTTGCGGCCGGCGATCTCGATGCAGGCGAGGCGATCGATCAGCCACGACCCGTCGGTCTGCCGGCGCACGCGGATGACCCAGTGGCTCGGCACGTTGCCGTAGCTCGAAGCGGTGGTCGTGAGGCACGACAGGTGGACCACGCCCGTGCCCGCGTCCGCGGTGTAGCCTCGCAACCGGGTGATCGTGTTGGACTCGATCCGGTTGGCGCCCTCGAGCGTGGCGATGGCCGCATCCACGGCGGAACGGTCCATGCCCGGTGCATCCGCGCGGCCAAGCGCGAGGGCCGCGTCGGGAGCGAGGAGCAGATCCATGGCATCGACGTCGCCCGCCTCCGCGTCGCGCACGAAGCGGGCGACCACCCGCCGCGCGTGCTCGCCGGAGGTCTCGACCGCCCAACCGGCACCGAGCACCAGCAGTCCCAGCAGGGCCGCGATTCCGGCCGGCGCCAGGCGTCGCACCGTGCCCCCGTTGAGCTCGCGCCACGCGACGATGGCGGCGATCGCCAGCAGCAGAATGCCCGCCGGCCACGGATTCTCCAGCACGAAACGGGTGAACAGCGATGAACTGGGAGGATCGGGCATGGCGATTCGGGCTCATTCATAGGCCGGGCGGAATCCCCACGGGACGATACTCTGGCTGGTGCCCGACGGATGCAACGCATGGACGCCTTCGCCGCCACCTCCACCCTCGATGCCAACCTCGCCTGTCTCGGCGAACTGAACGCCGATGTCGAGGCAGCCGTACGCGCGGCGGCCCCGGCATTGCTGGAGTGGTCCGAGACGCCCGCCGGCGAGCCGACGGCGATGCTCGGGGGCCGATCGCTGTGCAGCCGACACCATCCGCTGGAAGAGGCCGACCGGATCGTGGGCAACATCGACCTCGTCGAGCACGCGGTGGTCGCCGTAATGGGCCTCGGCCTCGGCTACCACGTGCGACGGTTGGCGGAGCGGCTCGGCAAGGCGGGCGTGGTGATCGTGTTCGAACCCGACGTCGCGTTGATCCGGGCGGTGTTCGAACGCATCGACCTGACGCCCTGGCTGCGCCAGTCGCTCGTGGTCTGGGTCGTCGACCCCGATGATCGCGCGGCGCTCGCCCGCAAGCTGCACAACACCGAGGCGATCATCGCCCAGGGACTGCACGTGCTCGAACACCCCGCCAGCCGGGAGCGCCTGGGCGATCGCGGGGTCCGCTTCGGCCGGCTGCTCGGCGAGCTCGTCTCCAACGCGAAGACGACCCTGCTCACCACGCTGGTCCGCTCGGTGGACACGGTGCGCAACCTGCTCTCGAACCTCGACCACTACGCCGCCGGAGCGGGGATCGCCGACCTGGCCGGAACGGCGGAGGGCCGCTTGGGAATCGTCGTCTCCGCCGGTCCCAGCCTGCAGCGGAACATGCACCTCCTGGCGGCGCCGGGCGTGCGCGACCGATGTGTCATCGTGGCGACGCAGACGACGCTGCGCCCGCTCCTGGCCGCCGGTGTGCGACCGCACTTCGTGACGGCGCTCGACTATCACGAGATCTCCCGTCGCTTCTACGAGGGACTGGACGCCGACGACGTCGCCGACACCACGCTGGTGGCGGACCCCAAGGCGAACCCCGTCATCCTCGACGCCTTTCCCGGCACGGTGCGCTGCTGCGCATCGGGCTTCCTCGATCGGGTGCTCGGCCCGCTCGCGCGGCCGATGGGCGAGCTTCCCGCCGGGGCGACCGTGGCGCACCTGGCCTACGCCCTGGCCCGGTTCCTGGGCTGCGATCCCGTCGCCTTGATCGGGCAGGACCTCGGCTTCACCGACGGACTCTACTACGCGCGGGGCACCGCCATCGACGACGTGTGGGCGCCGGAGCTGAACCCGTTCAACACGATCGAGATGATGGAGTGGCAGCGCATCGTGCGCCACAAGCTGCTGCTCAAGAAGGTGGTCGATGTGCACGGGCGAAGCGTGTACACCGACCAGCAGATGCTGGCGTACCTCCAGCAGTTCGAGCGCATCTTCGCGGCCGACCAGGCAAAGGGGCTGGCCGTGATCGACGCGTCGGAAGGCGGTGTGGCCAAGGCCCACACCACCGTGCGGCCGCTGGCGGATGTGCTCGAGACGCACGCCCGGAAGCCGCTCCCGAGCATGCCGACCGCCTCGCGGAAGCTCGATCCGCGCCGGCTGGAACAGGCCGCCCGCCGCGTGGGAGCGGTCGCCACCGAGGTGCGGACGCTCCGCGAATCGGCCGAGAAGGCGGCGTCGCTGATCGGCCGAATGATCGAGGACCAGCGGAACGCGCGTCGCATGGACGCGCACTTCGAGAAGCTCGACGCCCTCCGGAAACGGGTCGAGGAGCGGATGGAGGCGTTCGAACTCCTCAACCAGCTCAACCAGCTTGGCGCCTTCAAACGGTTCAAGGCGGACCGCCGCCTGCACATGCTCGAGCTCGAGGGCGGACAGGACGCGGTGGCCCACCAGCGGGCGCAGCTCGAGCGCGACCTCGTGAACGTGCAGTGGATGGCCGATGGCGGCCGCGAGTTCGAGGCGCAGCTCGCCCGCACCGAGGCCATGCTCGCGGCGGCCGCCGCGGGCCGCGCCTTCGACCGCTCGGCGTCGGACGCGGAGGCCGCGGCG
>JAGQOG010000322.1 GCA_020427695.1 Phycisphaerales bacterium | reverse complement strand
CTTGCTCCTGCGCGGCGACGTGGACGTGTCGATCGGCGATTTCCGCTTCCGTTCGTCCGCCGCGACGGTGTGGATCAACCGCTTGCCGTCGGCGGAGGGGCTCATCAACCAGGTCGCGGTCTACTTCGACGAGGCCTACGACCCCTTGCAGCTCGCCGGCAGCGGCGCCCAGGGACGGGATCTTCTCGTGACCGGCAGCGCCCGCGGGCGGGTGATCCTGCGTTGTCCGCAGGTGCAGCCGCAGCAGCTTCCGCCGGAAGGCATCGTCGGACGCGGCGAGCGCCGGCTCGCCGACTACCTGCGGCGCCTGCTTGTCGCTCCACCGGAACTCGCCACGTTCCCGACCGTGTCCGCGCCGCCACCGCCGCCGACGGCGCAGCTCCCCGAGCCGGGAGCCTCGCCCGTTCTGCGGTCCGACCAGCTTCCGACCACGGTCGCCCTGCCGCCGCTGGAGCCGGGACTGCCGATCTTCCAGCCGATGGGCACGGTGGACTTCTCCGGTCGCAGCGTCACGATCGATCAGCAGTCGGACCTCGTCGTGCTCGATGGGGCGATCCTGGTCGACTATCGCAACGACGATCTGACGATCGGCCTGCGGCGATTGACCTTGGCCGCCGAACGCGCCGTGATCTTCCTCCGCCCCGGAACGATCGCCGCCATCCGCCAGGGCGAACGCCAGGTGCGGGCGGAACAGGTGGACGGCATCTACCTCGAAGGCGACGTGCACGCGAGCGACGGGACGTACACCGTTCGCGGAAGCCGCGTCTACTACGACGTCGTTCGGAACCGAGCGCTGCTGGCCGACGCGATCCTTCGCACGTATCCGCGCAACCTGAGCGTCCCGGTGTACGCCCGGGCCAAGGAGATGCGCCAGATCTCGGCCGCGGAGTGGTCCGCGGACACGGCCAACATCTCGACCAGCGAGTTCTTCACGCCCCACCTCTCGATCGGCGCCAGCCGGATCACCGTCGAGCGCACGCCGGACGGGCAGGAGGTGGACCTGGTGGCCGACGACGCCACGCTTCGGGCCGGCACGACGCCGTTCTTCTGGTGGCCCCGCGTGGCGGTCCAGTCCGGCGAATTCCCCCTGCGGTCGGTCAGCCTCGGCGGCAGCAGCAGCAAGGGCGTGGAGATCGAGACCAACTGGGATCTGTTCTCGCTGCTGGGGATGCGCAAGCCCGCCGCGTTCGACGCCGAGCTTGAGATCGACGGCTTCACCAAGCGTGGTCCCGCGCTGGGAACCCGCTTCCGATACGACTTCTCCGACACGGTCGGCAACGCCTGGCTGTGGGGCCTGTACGACACCGGGACCGACCGGACCTCCAGCGGTCTCGATGTGACGCCCTCGACGGAGTGGCGCGGCATCGCCCTCTGGGACCAGACCACGAACCTCTCCGAGCACTGGATGTTCCAGGGCCAGGCGTCGTTCATCAGCGACCGGACATTCGTCTCGAGCTGGTACGAGACGGACTTCTACCAGCGGCGCGAGTACGAGACGTCCGCGTACCTGCTGTACCAGAAGAACAACAACGCCTTGGAGATCCTCGGCCTCTACAACGTCAACGACTTCATCTCCAACAGTTGGCTGCTGGCGAGCCGCGGCTACTCCGTGGACCGCCTGCCCGATCTCGCCTACCGCCGCTACGGCGACTCCCTGTTCAAGGACACGCTCACCTGGTCGAGCGAGTACCGCGTCACGAACATGCGGCTGAGCGTCACGAGCGGCACGCCGAATTCGCTGGGCGTGCCGGCGGCGGCATTCGGCATCGGTCCCAACGACAGCATCCAGCAGGCGTTCTACGACCAGGGCTACCGGTCGAACTACGTGTGGCGATTCGGCACCCGGCAGGAGCTGGCCGTGCCGTTCTCGCTCGGACCCGTGCGGATGTCGCCGTTCGGCGCGATCGGCGCCTGGGCGTATGCCAACGACGAGTTCCAGTCGTTCTCCTCCGACGCGGACAACACGCGCTACCTTCTTTCGGGCGGACTGCGGGCCAGCACATCGTTCCAGACCGTCGACAACGCGGTCGAGAACCGGCTCTTCGACCTGCACCGGATGCGGCACATCATCGAGCCTTCGGCGACGCTGTGGTACGGCTACCTCAGCTCGCCCAACGGTTCGCTCCCCGTCTACGACCAGGAGGTGGAGGCGATCGGCGGGGCGGCGGCGGCCCGGTTCAATCTCCGCAGCACGTGGCAGACGCAACGGGGCGGACCCGGTCGCTGGAACTCGGTCGACTTCCTGGTCATCGATGCCGGCGTCGAGTTCGACAACTACGACGAGGGACCCCAGTCGCCGACCCCGCAGTGGTTCGACTACCGGCCCGAGTACTCGCAGTTCGGCGACCACGTGTACGGCAGCGGCGTGTGGCAGATCTCCGACACGTTCGCCCTCACCGGAACCGGCACCTACCGGATCAACGAGAACGAAGGGCTGGCCCGCGGCGCAGTCGGGGCCGAGTTGCGGCACTCCCCCAACCTCACGACCTACCTGGGCTATCGCACGATCGACGCGGACAACACGGAACTCCTCGACTTCGGTGTGGACTACCGGATCTCGAAGAAGTACCGCGTGCTGGTCGTGCCCCAGTTCGATCTGGCCCAGGGCGGCTTCCGCGCCTTCAGCGTGACGATCGGGCGCCAGTTCCCCGACTTCGAGTTCCTGCTCCGCATCATCTACGACGACGTGCAGGGCGAAACACGGGTGGCGGCCTCGCTGGGACGGATTGAGTTCTGATACGGATCCCAAGTGAACATCAGGCGGTCAACGAGGAGGCATCGAGGCATCAAGGCACCGAGGCATCCAGGGTTCCCCGACCCGGGCGCGGGGAGTGGGCCCTCGTGTTGCTCCCGGAGCAGTGGGGCAACCGAACCGCCGTCGGGCTGGGCTCTTGGGCCGCTGGTTCGAACTCCCATGCCGATCGCCCGGGGAACGCGCGAGCTCGAACTGGGATCCGTATGACTCTTCGTCCCTCCGTCCGTCGCCCGCGCAAAAAGCGGAGGGACGACCGCATGGCGTGTCGTCCCCCCAGAGAGGAATGAAGATCGAGGCGCGGTGCAGGCGCCGCGGGGCCTGGCGCCGCTCAGCGCGCCCCGAGGAAGTCGCGTCCGAGGATGCCGTCGATGGTGAGGACGTGGTAGCTCGTGTCCACGACCCAGTCGTAGGCGATGCTTCCGTAGTAGCCGTTGGCGCCAAGCGGCGTGTCCCGCGACCACAGTCCGTGCCCGGAGTCGTTGCTCGCCCGCTGGTCGGCGTCCATGGCGTCCGCGGTGCTGGCGGCGGAGACGTGGCCGTCGAAGAAGAGCGTGACCG
>JAGQOG010000321.1 GCA_020427695.1 Phycisphaerales bacterium | reverse complement strand
TATCAGGGCGTCACGAACGGTTGGAAGCGAACGACAGAGCGCGGAGCGCTGAACGGTCGGCGGGCCGACCTCGCTGCGCGAGGCTCGACCCGCAGAAGACATGCATTGAGACACCAGCCTCTGAACATCCCAAGCGCCCGTTGGCGCACCGGATACCTGATACCTGATACCTGATACCCGATACCTGATACCCCGAACGTTCGATACACATCCTTCTCCTCACGCGCGCTCGTTCGTTCGTTCGATCGTTCATGGCTTCGTCAACTCAAGGACGCGCCGAAAACGCTCCTTCATCGATGGATCGTGGCTGGTGCACAGCAGCGCGGCGCCGTTCTCCCGGCACGCCTCCTGGATGAGGTTCATGGAGGCGGCGGCATTGGCGGGGTCGAGGCTGGCGGTGGGCTCGTCGGCGAGGACGAGCACGGGGCGACACGCGAGCGCCCGCGCCACCGCGACGCGCTGCTGTTGGCCGACGCTGAGCTGGTCGGGCCGGGCATCCGGTCGGTCGATGCCCAACGAGCCGAGCAGCGACGTCGCGCGGTGGCGATGCTCGGCGGGCGGGAGCTCGGAGAACATCAGTGCCGCCAGCACGTTTTCGACCGCGGTGAATCCCTCCAGCAGGTGGAACGTCTGGAAGATCATGCCCAGGTGGGCGCCGCGGAACCGGTCGCGGCGCGATCCGCGCAGCCGGTGCACGTCCGTGCCGCCGACGCGCACCCGCCCCGCGTCGGGGTCGAGGAGCCCGGCGATCAGCAGGAGCAGCGTGCTCTTGCCGGTGCCCGAGCCGCCTTCGAGCAGCACCTGCTCGCCGTGCGCGAGTTCGAGCGCCGGGAGGTCGATCGTCCATGCACCGCCCGTGCTTCCGGCGTGCCGGAAGCGCAGGCCCTCGACGGAGAGCGCGGCGGGCGGGTTCGCAACAGGAGAGGCGGAGTCGGTCATGGTGTGCCGTGGGCGACCGCCTAGGCCGGGGCGTGGGCCAGCTTCGATTCGGCGAACGACATGGCCCGGGACATGGCTTCCGGGAGATGCTCGGGCGACTTGCCGCCCGCCTGGGCCATTTCCGGCTTGCCGCCGCCGCTGCCGCCGCACGCCGCCGCGGCCTCCTTGACCCAATCGCCCGCCCGCAGTCCCGCCGCGACGAGGGACTTCGGCACGCTGGCCACGATGGTGACCTTCTGCTCGGCCACGTCGGCGCCGAGCAGCATGATCGCGGTCTCGGGGCGCCGGGCTCGGATCGCATCCATCGCCGACATGATCACATCCCGGTCGGCCGATCCGATCGGGTGCACGATGAGCCGCCCCTGGGTCATCTCGGCAATCGCCCGCGCCTCTTCCACGACCGTGTCGCGGGTGGCGCTCTGGCGGGCCTTCCGCAGCGACTTCGCGCGTTCGCGCAGCGCTTCCAGTTGGGCATGGATGCGACGCCGCGCCGGCAGGCTCAGCGTGAGGGCATCCGCCTGCGGGGCCACCTCGTCGAACGCGGCCGGGAACGCCTCGTCGGAAAGGGCGCCGATCTCCCGAACGCGGGCCGCGAGGTCCTTGGCCGCCTGCTCCGCGGCCATGGCCGCCGCACCGGTCAGTCCGAACACCCGTCGCACGCCGGCCGCGAGCGCGCCTTCCGAGACCAGCACGAAGCGCTTGGCCTCGTCGGTCGAGCTCAGGTGCGTGCCGCCGCAGAACTCCGTCGAAACGCCGAGCCAGCGAGCGTTGGTCGGGTCGGCCAGCATCTCGCCGACCGCGGCGCCGATGGCGACCACGCGCACGGGATCGGGATAGCGCTCGCCGAACACCGCCCGCACGCCCGCGATCGCCTTGGCCTTGTTGAGCGGCACGATCTCCGCATGCACCGGCAGCGCCTCGTCGATCCGCTCGTTGACCAGGCGCTCGACCTCCTCCATCTGCTCGACGGCGGGCGCGTGCGAGCACGAGAAGTCGAACCGCAGCCGGTCCGGGGCCACCAGCGAGCCCTTCTGGTCCACCTCCTCGCCGATCACCGTCCGCAGGGCCAGGTTGAGCAGGTGTGTTGCGGTGTGGTTCGCGCGCAGGGCGTCGCGGCGATCCCGGTCGACGAACACGGTGCAGCGATCGCCGACCTGGAGCTTCGAATCGACCACGTGCCCGAGATGCAAGACGTATCCCCCGACGAACTGCGTGTCCTCGATCTCGAAGCGGCAGCCGCCGCGTTCGAGGCGCCCGCTCATGCCGCGGTGCGGCGCTTCCCCGGCGGCGAACTCCGTGTGGAGGTAGCCGCGGTCGCCCACTTGTCCGCCCGCCTCGGCGTAGTGGTTCGTGCGATTGAGAATGACCGCCACCTTCCGGCCGGGCTCGGCGAAGTCGTCGAAGTCGCGGCCGTTCCAGATGGCCAGCACGTCCGCGGTGAGGGGCCGCCCGTGGTACTTGTCGACGTCGCCCGTCGGATTGACCTGCATGTGCTGGAGGGACGCGATCGCATCGGGGGTGAGCGTGATGGCGTGCTCCTCGGCGACGCCGCGCCGACTCGCCTCCCGCGCCTGCTCCATCAACGACTCGTAGCCGGCGAGATCCACGTCGAGCCCGCGCTCCGACGCCATCACCTGCGTGAGGTCGATGGGGAAGCCGTAGGTGTCGTGCAGCTTGAACGCATCCTCGGCATCGATCGTCGTGCTGCCCCGGCCGGCGGCCCGCGCGGCCGCGTCGGCGAAGAGCGTCAGGCCGCGATCGAGCGTCCGTCCAAAGGACGCCTCCTCCTCGCGGATCACGTCCGCCACCTTGGCGGGCCGGATCCGCAGTTCCGGGAACGCCTCCCCGAGCGACGCCACCACCGCGGGCACCAGGTCGCAGAGGAAGGGCCCGTGCACGCCGAGGGTCTGGTGACCATGGCGGACGGCACGGCGGAGGATGCGCCGCAGCACGTAGCCGCGCCCCTCGTTGCTGGGCACCGCGCCGTCGGTGAGCGCCATCGTGAGGCAGCGGATGTGATCCGCGATCACGCGGTAGGCGGTGTCGGTGGCATCGTCCAGCCGTCCGCCGTACGGACGGGCGCCGGTGCGCTCCTGGATGGCCGCGAAGATCGGCGTGAAGAGGTCGGTGTCGTAGTTGCTCCGCTTGTCCTGGAGCACCGACACCAGACGCTCGAGGCCCATGCCGGTGTCCACGTGCCGGGCGGGCAGCGGCTTCAACACGCCACCCGCCTCCCGGTTGAACTGGATGAACACGTGGTTCCAGATCTCGAGCACGTCGGGATCGTCGGCGTTGACCAGCTTCGCCGCGTTGCGGCCGCCGATGCGGTCGTAGTGGAGCTCCGAGCACGGTCCGCACGGACCCGTCTCGCCCATCTCCCAGAAGTTGTCCTTCATGTTGCCGGGCAGCACGCGCTCCGGCGGAAGGTGGCGCAGCCAGAGGTCGCGGGCCTCGTTGTCGGGCGCCAGCCCCGCCTTCTCGTCTCCCGCGAAGTAGGTCGCGTAGAGCCGCGTGGGGTCGATGCCGTAGACCTCCGTCAGCAGCTCCCATCCCCAGGCGATCGACTCCGCCTTGAAGTAGTCGCCGAACGACCAGTTGCCCAGCATCTCGAAGAACGTGTGGTGGTACGTGTCGCGACCGACGTCCTCGAGGTCGTTGTGCTTTCCTCCGGCCCGGATGCACTTCTGCGTGTTGACCGCGCGGGTGTACGGACGCGTGCCGCGGCCCAGGAACACGTCCTTGAACTGGTTCATTCCGGCGTTGGTGAACAGCAGCGTGGGGTCGTCGTGGGGCACGACCGGCGAGGACGGTGCAATCGTGTGGCCGCAGCGCTCGACGAAGAAGTCGAGGAACTGCTGGCGGATCTGCGAAGCGGTTCGAGACATGATTTCCTGAAGGATCGTGGGCGGAGGGGACAGTGTAGCCGCTGCTTCGGCGGTCTCCGGGACCGCGGTTGGCCTCCGCTTCGCGGATGAACGCTTCTCGCGGCCGCGGCGCCGCGGTAGCATGACGGTCCGCCGGCGGGGGAGCCGGCCTCGGGAGGCGACATGAGCCAGGCGACACCGCCGGAGATCGAGCAGGGATACTCGGCACCGAGCGTTCGGCAGTTCAGCGTCTTCCTGGACAACAAGGTCGGGAAGCTCCTCGAACTCGTTCGCCTCTTCGAGGAGGAGCCGGGGTTGAGGCTGTGCGGGCTCAGCGTCGTGGAGAGTTCGGACTTCGCGGTGGTGCGGGTGATCCCGAGCAACGCCGACGCCGCCCGGACGCTTCTGCGGCGGCAGAACCTGCCGTTCTCGGAATGCGACCTGCTCATCGTCGAGCTTGGCGAAGGACACTCGCTGTCCAGCATGTGCATCTATCTCCTCGGCGTCGAGCTCAACATCCACTTCGCCTACCCGCTGATGATCCGCGAGCAGGGCGGTCCCACGATCGCCCTGGCCGTCGACGACCGGACGCTGGCCGGACAGATCCTCTTGCGCAAGCGGTTCCGACTGCTCGGGGAAGAGGATCTGGCGTAGCACCCGGCATCGTGCGGGCACCGCACCGCGACCGCGACCCGCGGCGCCCATGCGAAAGCCGCCGCCCGAGGGGCGGCGGCGACGGTTTCGATGCGGCGAAGGGATCCGCGCGGTCGGTCAGGCGACCTTGCGGAACTTGCCGGAGCTGCTCTTGCTGTTGCCCGGGAAGGCGTAGGTCCAGCCGGTGTTGCGACCGGTGGCCTTCTTGCTGCCCTTCTTGAAGTTCGACGACGGGGTCGGGGTGCTGCAGGCCTTGGTCCAGAACGGACGGCAGCCCTTCACGAAGCCGGCCTGGCTGCCGCAGCAGTTGAGCATCTGCTTCGGGGTGCAGATTCCGCTGCACATGCAGAAGTCGACGAACGACTGCCACATGTTGGTGTGGCACTTCTTGCCCTGCGTCGCGTTCCACTTGCCGCTGAAGGTCGGGAAGAAGATCCACTGGCCGTTGAACTTCTGACGGCAGCAGCAGCCGGCCTTGCAGAGCGAGTTGCCAACGACGTTCGGGGTCGTGCCGTTGCGGTTCGCGATGTTGCAGATCGCCGTCCAGCACGGGGTGCCGCGGTTGATGGCGTTGCAGAACGAGGTCGTGTAGGGGGACTTGGTGGTATTCGGCATGAGGTGTCTCCTTGCGAGAAGCTTGCATCCGCGCGACCGCGGACATCCCCTGGAACGTGGGGTGGTCGTCGGCGCGACCCTCGCGCCGTGCGAGGGGTCTTATCGACGCCGGCAAGGAGCGCCTTCAGTCGGTGTGGAAGAACCGGTCCAGATTCCGGACTATCTCGTCGCGGGAGGCGTTCGGGGCGGCACCACGATGCGCCCGGTGGGTTGCGACGGCGGCGTCGGAATCGGCGGCGGAGGCAGTGGCTCCAGCGTCTCCGGCTTGTACTCGTGATCGCGCTTGCGCAGCACCTTGGCGGAGACGATCTCGTCTCCCTGGTTGATTCTGTTCACGTTGTCCATGCCTTCGATGACCCGGCCGAAGACGGTGTGGACGCCGTTGAGGTGCGACGCCGGCTCGAAGCAGATGTAGAACTGGCTGCCGCCCGTGTCGGGATCGCCGTTGTGCGCCATGGCGAGGGACCCGGTGAAGTGGTTGCGGTGGTCCTCGCGACCCTGTTCGCCGGCGATGCGATAGCCCGGCCCGCCGGTGCCCGGCGCGCCGGTCGCGCCGCTCTTGGTGTTCGGATCGCCGCCCTGCGCCATGAACTGGGGAAGCACCCGGTGGAATCGCGTTCCGTCGTAGAACCCCTTCTGCACCAGATCGATGAAGTTGGCGACCGTGTTGGGGGCCTGGTTCTCGAAGAGCTCGAGCACGACCTTTCCCCGCTCGAGATCGAACTCGACCCGCGGCAGATCGTCGGCTTGGGCCTCCTGTTCGCGCAGGAGCAGCTCCGCCTCCCACAGCGGCTGGCATGCTTCCGCCACGGTGCGCAGCCGCTGGAGATCGCCCTTCACCTGCGGGGTGGTGGCGACTCCCTCGGCCACCGAGTCGAGCACCGCGACCGCCTGGTCGAAGCGCCCGAGTGCGATCAGGCACTCGGCCTCCATCGCCGCCGCGGCCGCCTTCGAGTCGGGCTGGAGGGGCCGCGCCTGGAGGATGGCCAGCGATTGATCCCACAGGTGCCGCCGGAGGAGTCGCTTGGCCCAGGTCAACCGCACGGTGTCGTCGTCGGGCCGGGCCTTCTCCAGTCGCTCGAATGCCGACTGGGCGCCGGCTTCGTCGCCGAGCCAAAGCGCCGTCTGGAGTTCCATCCCCAGCGCCACCGGTTCCTCCGGGTGCATGGCCAGATACCCGGTCAATCGGCGACGGAAGGCCTCGATCTCGTGCTGTTCGTCCGGTCCGATCGCACCCTTGCGACGGACCCAGTTCGAAATGGCCCCGAAGTCCTGGTAGAGCTGACCCAGGTCGGGATCGGCGATCGGCGGCGTCTGGGCTGCGGGGCGCACGGAAGGCGTCACCGACTGGCCCAGGGCGTGACAGGAGAAGCCGAAGGCGACGAGGATCGTGATGGCAGGGAGCGTGCAGCGCATGGCGGTTGATTCGGGTGGGGGGTTCGGACGGGGGACAGGGCGAGAATCCACCGAGAGCGTAGCAGGTGGCGGGGCCCTCCGGACCGCGCGTTCCCTCACGCGGGGTAGGTGCAGGAGGTCTTGCCCGTCTCCCACACCGTCACCGTTCGCAGTTCGGCGCCAACGTTCGCGAGCGGCGCTTGGAGGAGTCGGTGGCAGACGGTGGCGATGTTCTCGACCGACGGGTTGAGCGATGCGAACTCGGTGGTGTCGAGGTTGAGGTGCTTGTGGTCGAAGCGGGCGATCACCTGCTCGTGGACAATCTCCTCGAGGCGGTCGACGCCCACGGCCGGCATGCCCGTTCGGGCATCGATCGAGACCGCCGCCGCCACCTCGATGCGGTAGTTGTGCCCATGCCCGTTGGGGTTGTTGCACTTGCCGAAGAGTTCGCGGTTCCGCTCGGCACTGAGTTCGGGACAATGCAGCCGGTGGGCCGCGGCAAACTCGAACCGCTGACGGAGGAGAACGCGGGTCATATTGGCGGACTCCATCTCGATGCGGAGAAAGGGCGTGAGGTCGAGCGCGACGGAGCGCACGGGGGGGGAAAGGGTTGCCAGCGCCGCGAGCGACCGCCCCAGAAACGCTGGAGCGGGAAGAGACTCGCCGGTCTCGAGCGCGGTCGCGAGCAGGGGAGCGACCTGACGACGGATCAGTCGGTCGATCGCGCCGATGTCGACGAGATACCCCGTTGTCGCATCCGGTCGTCCCGCACATCGCACCTCCAACTCGACAAAGAGGCCAAGACCGTCGGCGGCGGGCGAGGAGGCGAACGTGTTGAGGCTGCCGTAGGACTTCGAGCCGGCCAGCGGAACCATGAATCGGACGATCCGGGCCAGCTCGTGGAGATCCCCAGAAGCCACAGGAGGACAAACCATTGGGTGAACATGCTAGAGCGTCTTCCGTCCATCTGGAGCGTCCTGGACGGACTGCGCCGGCGCCTGACCTTGTCGGGCTGCATCGACATATCCAGCGGATACGCCTGCTTCGCCCTCCGCACCATGTTCGGCTCGCCACCGTCCAGGCCGCTCCATTCGAACGCCAGACGCTCTGAAGCCGAGGTCTGAAGAGCCTGGCCCAACCGAGTTGGAGCGGGAATAAACGACCTCCATGTCTTGATGGAATCTGCGGCGGCAACGGCTCGATTTGGCCCTGGCGCGGTCTGGAACGCCCCTCGTGCATCGAACCAAGAAATTCTTGTGAGAAACGTCTTCTCCCCCTTGCCATTCTTGCCTCAGGTCTTATACTGACCTCGTCCACGTGAACGAAACGTGAACATCAACTCGACCCCCGGAAGGGCTCGGCATGAGGCTTGCCTCTGCCGGGCCTCTTTTTTCGCCCCTCCCTTTTGCCAGTCTCCGGGCGGGTAGAGTCTCGCCGGCTTCCGGACTGGCGTGGGCCCACTGGCCCGGGCCCCAAGCGTCTGGGGAGAACCATGCGTAGCCCCATGTTTCGGCGAGGAACGACGGCAAACCTGGTCCAGAGTGTGGCGTGGGCCGCCGCATTGGGCGCGACCGTGGTGGCGCTGGGTTGCGGCGCTCCACGCCACGCCGAGGACTCGGGATCGACGACGATCGCAGCCGACACGAATCGCGGACGTCCGGCCGTCGAGCCGGTCGCCGCCGGAGCGACGCCTGTCCAGACGCAGAGCGAAGATTCATTCGGGGCCGAGCCCAGCGCCCACCAAGACGGCGCCGAAGCGGTTGACGGAACGACCGATCGAGCGCCGGCAGCGCCCGAACGGTTGTCCTCGGAGCCGTTGCCGGCGGAACCGGTTCCCGCGCCAACGCCGACGCCTCCGGCGTCTCCGGCGCCGATGATGCGACTCGCCGACGGACTTCGTGTGGACCGCCCTTCGCAGCGCGTGGAGATCGACGCCGCGGTGTGCCTGCGGATCGGATTCCTGGAGCAGGTGGCGTGTTCGCCCGGCACGCGGGAGCACGAGGCGATTCTGGTCGTCGTGCCGCGACCAAGCGATGTTCACGCGGCGCTGTTGCTTCTTGGGCTCGAGCCCGGCCATCCGGGCCGGTGGTCGGTCGTCGACGATCGCTTGATGCTCGAGGCGCCGGTCGGCCCACGGGTGTCGATTGCCGTGCGGTGGACCGACGATGCGGGCCAACACGAGTGTCCGGTCGAGGACTGGCTGCGTCCGGTCGGGGAGATGCCATCGCCACGGCCGTCGCACTGGATCTTCGCTGGTTCCGGCTTCGTGCACGATCCGACCGCGCCCACCCGCGAGCGCTATGCGGCCGATCTCAGCGGTTCCGTAATCGGGATCGTCACCTTCGGCGACGAGACGCTGGCGTGCCCCGAGGTCATGTCCGACCAGGAGGCGATCGAGCCGCTCGAGTGGGAGGCGTTCACGGAGCGGATCCCGCCCGAGGGCACACCCGTCACGATCGTGATCACGCCGGCAGACTGAAGAGCAGGCGCCGGGCCCCGCATAGGGCGATGGCGATGGCATCGGCCACGTCCGGAGGATCCGGCGGTTCGGCGAGCCCGCACTGCCCCATCACGGCGGTTTGCATCTGGAGCTTGGTCGCCCGGCCGTTTCCGGTGAGCGACTTCTTCACCGCCGCGGGCACAATCTCGTCGATGGCCAATGCCCGCCGCTGGGCCGCCAGGAGCACGACGCCGCGGGCGTGACCGAGCAGGATCGCCGTGCGGGCATAGCTCGGGTGGGAGAACACCTGCTCCACCGCCATGCGCTGCGGCCGGAGCTCGTCAAGCAGCTCCTCGAGGTCGTCGTGCAACTGACCAAGCCGGTAGGCGAGCGAGGCCTTGGATCGCAGGCGGAGCACGCCCGCCTCGACCAGCGTCGGCTCCGGATCGCCCGAGCCCAGGTCCACACAGGCGTAGCCGGCCAAGTGCAGCCCGGGATCGATGCCGAGCACCCGCACGGAGGAGGGCGGCGGCGGACGGTGGCGCGCCGACGCTTCGGAACTGGTCTGGGATCGGATGCCGTCCATGGCGCGGAAAGGTCGTCTCCGAATGCTACCTGCTGCTTGCCTCCGTCGCATCCGCTCGCCGTCCGGACGACTCGCGGCGCTGGGCGTCGAAACGGGCGCGGCCACCGGGCCCGTCGAACTCCACGAGACCGTCGCGGAGCCGAATGATGCGTTCGCAGCGCTCCGCGATGGCCGGATCGTGCGTCACCATGAGGATCGTCATCCCGCGCTCGTGAAGGGACTCGAACAATTCGAGGATGGCTTCGCCGGTGGTGCTGTCGAGGTTGCCGGTGGGCTCGTCGGCCATGATCACCGCGGGATCGGTGACGAGGGCCCGGGCGATCGCGACCCGCTGCTGCTGGCCGCCCGAGAGCTCCTTGGGCCGGTGACCCAAGCGATCGGCCAGTCCGACCAGGCCCAGGCAATCGATGGCCCGCTGCCGCCGAATGTGACGCGGCACGCCCTGGTAGAAGAGCGGCACCTCGACGTTCTCGACGATCGTCAACTCGCTGATCAGGTTGAACGCCTGGAAGACAAAGCCGATCTTCCGACCGCGCACCCGGCTCAGCTCGTCGTCCGGCATCTGCGCGACGTCGCGTCCATCGAGGAGATACGCGCCCTCTGTGGGCCGGTCGAGACAGCCGAGGACGTTCATCAGCGTCGACTTCCCGGAACCGGAGGCCCCCATGATGGCGATGTACTCGCCCGCGACGACGGAGATGTCGATCCCGCGGAGCGCTTCGACCAGGACCGATCCGTCCGGCTTGAAGTAGACCTTGCGGATGCCCTGGAGTTCGGCCACCTTCTCCATTGACGGTGCCGTACCGGCGCGGTCCGCGGTTGATGGGACGCTGGTCACGGGCCGATTGTAGACCGAGCCGACCGTCCGACGCCCCGATGCCGCGTCGCCGAGCGACGTTGCCGCCTGCTCCCGACTACGCTCTTCGCTCATGTCGATCGATCGCGCCAGGTTCCGTCGACTCGCCGACACGGGGAATCTCGTCCCGGTGGCCCGTCGCCTGATGAGCGATCAGGCCACGCCGGTGCTGGCGTACCGGCGCCTGGTTTCGGCGGACGAGCGCGATGCGCCGTCGTTCCTGTTCGAGTCGGTGGAACAGGGTTCGCGCGTGGGACGACACTCCCTGGTGGGCGCGCAGCCGACGATCGAGGTGTCGGCCCGCGGGCACGAAGTGGTGGTGAAGGACCACCGCGACGGGAGCCGGACGTGCAGCGTGGAGCCCGATCCGCTCGAGGTGCCGCGGCGCGTCTCGTCCGGCTGGCGGGTCGCGTCGGCGCCGTCCGGACGGCGAGGCGTGCTCCCGCGCTCGTTCCGGGGCGGCTGGGTGGGATTCGCCGGCTACGACACCGTGCGCTACCTCGAGCCCGACAAGCTGCCGTTCTCCGCCGCGCCGGAGGACGATCGGGGACTCCCTGACCTGCACTTCGGACTCTACCGCGACGTCGTGGTCTTCGATCACGTCGACAAGCTGGCCTGGGCGGTGTGCCACGTCCTGCTCGACGAGCATCGTTCGGTGGACGCCGCCTACGACGCCGCCTGCGAGCGGCTCGACGCGCTGGCGCACCGCCTGGAGACTCACAGCGTGCCGCTGGCAAGCGGCCGCATCGAGATGGATCTTGGACTGTCGCCCGAGGCCCCGACGGCGGCGGGGTTCACACCCGCGAGCTTCCAGGAGGCCGTGGCAAGGTGCCAGTCGTACATCGCGGCCGGCGACGCGTTCCAAGTGGTGCTGAGCCAGCGGCTCGAGCGCCGCACGACCGCCGATCCCTTCGAGATCTACCGGGCGCTCCGGGTCGTGAATCCGAGCCCGTACCAGATCTACCTCCAGGCGGAGGGATGCATCCTGGTGGCGGCCAGCCCCGAGATCCTCTGTCGCGTGGAAGGCGACCTGGTCACGACGCGCCCCTTGGCCGGCACCCGGCCGCGCGGCGGCGACGAGGACGAGGATGCGGCGCTCGAACGGGAGCTGCTCGCGGACGAGAAGGAGCGGGCCGAACACGTCATGCTCGTCGATCTGGGTCGGAACGATCTTGGCCGGGTGTGTCGCACGGGCAGCATCTCGATCGACCGGTGCATGGAGATCGAGCACTACAGCCACGTCATGCACATCTCCTCGACCGTGACGGGGCGCCTCCGGCCGGGTCTGGACAGCTGGGACGCATTGCGGTCCACACTGCCCGTGGGCACGGTGAGCGGCGCGCCAAAGGTCCGCGCGATGCAGATCATCGACGAGCTCGAACCGCTGCGGCGTGGTCCCTACGCGGGAGGAATCGGGGCGGTTGGCTTCGAGGGCGACATGGACATCGCCTTGGCGCTGCGGACGTTGGTGGTCCCCACGGGTTCGGTGGTGGGATCGCTTCCGGGGGCGGGTCCGCGCGAATGGCTGGTGCACCTCCAGGCGGGGGCCGGGATCGTGCTCGACAGCCGACCGGAGGCGGAGCACCGGGAAACGTTGAACAAGGCGGCCGCACTCGGGCGAGCCATCGATCTCGCGGAGCGGGCCTTCCGGGAGCCGAAAGCCGAGGATTGACCCCCGGCAGTTCCGCAAGAGACGCCCCGGCGGAGGCGTTCTCCCAGGCCGCACGAGCGGATCAACTGGAACATCCGCGTCCGAGACGAGTATAAACGTCCGTGGGAGGCGAATTCTGGACCACCGCCGTCCCAACTTCCCCGCTCTGGTGAATCGGCTGCCGCCCTTGGACGATTCCAACCGCTGAGGCGGCGCGCGGATGATCGCGTGCGGATGCCGATCGGCCCGATGAACCAGCGCTGGCCTTCGACCTGCCCCTACGTCCACCCAACACCATGAATACGACTCCTCCCACGCTCTCGATTCCCGCCCCCGCTCGGCGAGGCCGTGCCGGTCTCTTCGCTGGCATCCTCTTGGTCGTGTCGGCCGCGACCCCGGTCTTCGCCGCCGACACGGTGGCGGAGTGGTCGGAGCAGGTGTGGGCCGAGGCGCGCCAAGGCAACACGGCGGAACTCGAGAAGATCCTCGACCAGATTCCGGCCGGTCAGGACGGCGCCACCGTGCAGCGCGTCCGCGAGCTCGTGGCCCTGCGCAAGCAGCATCAGGCCGAAGCGGCCGCCAATCGAACGGCGGAACGCGAGAAGGCCATGACGGAGATGGTCGCCCAGGTCGAGAGCGGCGACCTCACCAAGGCGCTGACCTCGGCGGTGGCCGTGCAGACGCTCTCCGACGATTGGGCCAAGGCCGTCGAGCAGACCGAGGTCGCCACGCTCATCGACAAGGGCGAGGAGCTGGCCAAGACCGCCGAAGCGAGCGGCGACTGGCTCCTGGCGCAGGAGGTCCTGTTCCGTCTTCGCACGCTGTACGACGATCAGCGCCACTTCGCCCGCTACGAGCAGTACAACACCGACCTCGAGCGGGTCAATCGCCGCATCGGCCTCCTGGCCCAGTACGCGCCGCACCGTCTCTACGACATGCGAGTGCAGCAGTTGAAGCGCGTCGCCCCCGACCAGCCGATTCCGCCGTTCAACGAGGCCGGCGCGGAGGACTGGAAGGAGCAGCTCCGCGGGATCAGCCAGCCGATGCTGATGGCCGGTCTCCGGACGGCCGCCAGCGAGCACATCGCCAACGGCGGATGGCGTCCGCTGCTCATCGGCGGCATCGAGGCACTGCGCATCCTCGCCACGACCGGTCCCTTGGCGGAGAACTTCCCGGCCCTGGCCGACCCGGCCAAGAAGGACGCGTGGCTCAAGGTGCTCGACGAGCAGCTCGCCTCGGTCAAGGCCGATGACGGCCGTCGCCTCGATCGCGGCGACTACCGCGAGATCATCGGCAATCTGATCAAGGCCAACCGCGAGACGATCCAGCTTCCCGAGCCGGTGCTGCTTCGCGAATTCGGCGACGGGGCGATGTACGAGCTGGCCCAGCGCTACGAGGACCAGTACACGGAAATGATCTGGCCGGAGCGCATGCGGCGCTTCCAGCAGCAGACCGAAGGCAACTTCGTCGGCGTCGGCGTGCTCATCCACCAGGACGAGAAGCGCGACATCGCGGTGGTGAATCCCCTCGAGGGCTCTCCCGCGTACCGGGCCGGCGTGAAGGCCGACGATCGGATCGTCAGCGTCGACGGCGTCTCCACGCTCGGCTGGAGCCTCAACCGCGCGGTGGACACGATCACCGGTCCGCGCGGCAAGGTGGTGGTCCTGGGCATCCGGCGCGGCGAGTCGGAAGACATCGTCGAGATTCCGATCGTGCGCGACACGATCAAGATCCGGTCGGTCAACGGCTGGTGGAAGAAGGGGCTCGACGAGCGCGGCGATCCCATCTGGGACTGGATGATCGATCCGATCAGCCGCATCGGCTACGTGCGCCTGACCTCGTTCAACGAGGACAGCTTCGCCGACTTCATGACGGCGATCGAGGCCATGCGGAAGGACGGCCGGCTGAACGGGCTGATCCTCGATCTGCGCTACAACCCGGGCGGCCTGCTGAAGTCCGCCGTGCAGTTCTCCAACCTGTTCGTGCCCCGCGGCGAAATCGTGTCGGGCGAGGACAAGGAGGGCCGGGTGGCCTGGCGCCAGGAAGCGGCGCCGAATCGTGCCGATGCGGGCTTGGTCGGACTCCCGGTGGTGGTGCTGGTGAACCAGGGATCGGCCAGCGCGAGCGAGATCGTGTCGGGCTGCCTCCAGGCCCACGGCGCCGCGGTCATCCTGGGCGAGCGCTCCTTCGGCAAGGGGAGCGTGCAGACCGTGCACGACATCTCCGACAAGGACGGCATGGCGGCCATCAAGCTCACGACGCAGTACTACGTGCTTCCCGCCAGGCCGGGCGAGGCCCACGGTCGCCTGGTGCACCGCAAGCCCGGCAGCACCGACTGGGGCGTCAATCCCGACATCACCGTGGCCATGACCCCGGCCCAAGTCGAGGCTGCGGTCAAGCTGCGGCAGGACGCCGACCAGATCCCCGAGCCCGGCCAGGAGAACGCCACCCCGCGGCCGGATGTAACCGAACTCCTCACCAAGGGCGTCGATCCGCAGGTTCAGACCGCACTTCTGATCCTCCAGGCTCGGGCCATCAAGGACATGGATGAGCTTCCCGGCCGGCGCGGCTGACACCGGGACGGAGCCGATCGGACGCCTCGCTCGTTGCTCCGAGCGGTCCCGGCTCCTATAAATGCGACTTCAAGCCGACTTCGGCCGGGACGGATCGTCCCGGCCGTTCGTCTTGATCGACGTGCAAGAGCCTCGCCGCGTGCCGCGGACCGCCTCATCGAACGCCCGCCGGGACCTCGGTGCCGGATGCCAGACCGGATGCCAGACCGGATGCCAGACCGGATGCCAGAACGGATGCGAGAACAGTCGCGCATGACTCGAACACTGCCCGTTTCCGACGCCGGCTCGACCCGGCCCAACGCCGTGCCCGCCAAGGCCGGGACGTCGCGCCGCGGTCTCGCGGAGCAGCTTCCCGCCGAGACGCTCGTCGGCTGGCTGCGGGACATGATGCTGATTCGCGAGTTCGAGGTGCGCACCATGCAGGCGTACCAGGACAAGAAGATCGGCGGCTTCTGTCACGTCTACATCGGTCAGGAGGCCGTGGCGGTCGGCTGCACCGCGGCCGCGGCGCCGACCGATCCGATGGTGACGGCGTACCGCGACCACGGACACGCCCTGGCTCGCGGCATGGATCCGCGCCACTGCATGGCCGAGATGTTCGGTCGCATCGGCGGGTGCGCCAAGGGCAAGGGCGGCTCGATGCACATGTTCGACAAGGCGCACCACCTGTACGGCGGTCACGGCATCGTGGGCGCCCAGACGCCGCTCGGCGCCGGCCTCGCCTTCGCGACGAAGTACTGGGACGAGGTGGTCAACGGCGGCCGCAGCCGGAGCGTCACGCTCTGCTTCCTCGGCGACGGCGCGCTCAACCAAGGCGCCTTCCACGAGGCGATGAATCTCGCCGGCCTGATGAACCTCCCCGTGATCTACGTGGTCGAGAACAACGGCTACTCGATGGGAACGGCGATCGGCCGGGGCACGACCATGGCCCACGACCTGAGCGTGAAGGCGGCCGCCTACGGCATCGAGGCGGTCGTCGTGGACGGCATGGACGTGCTCGCCGTGTACGACGGCATGAAGCCGCTGGTCGATTGGTGCCGCGAGGAGTGCCGCCCGGCGTTCGTCGACATGCGCACCTACCGCTACAAGGGACACTCGATGTCCGATCCGCGCAAGTACCGGACGCGCGACGAGGAGGAGCGGTTCGAGTCGGAGGATCCGATCGACCGACTGGTGGGGCACCTGGAGCGCCGGAAGGCGCTCGACAAGGAGTCCCTCGCCGAGCTCAACCGGGACGTCAAGCAGCAGGTGCGCGACAGCGTCAAGTGGGCCGAGGCCTCGCCGCCGCCCCCGATCGAGGAGCTGTTCACCGACGTCTACGTGGACGAATGGGGTCCGTACCGGGGGACGAGCCTGCCGGAGATGTTGCGTGAGGATGCCGGGGACGCGGGAAGTGGGAAGCAGTGACGAGAGGGGACCGACGTCGGGGTATCGGGTATCAGGGCGCTGGCACGGTTGGACACGTGCGAGGGAACCGGGATGCACGAACGATCGACGGGCCGACCTCGCTTCGCGAGGGTCGACCCGCAAGAGTCCTGGATTTCCCAACGTCCAATCCCCGTACGATCGCCTGATACCTGATACCTGATCCCTGATACCTGATACCTGACACCTGACACCCCTCGCCTCTCCACCACACCTTCCCACGCGCCCACCCCCAATGACTGTTCAACGTGAAATCGACTTCCGCGACGCGCTCCGCGAGGCCATGAGCGAGGAGATGCGCCGCGACAAGCGCGTCTTCCTCATGGGTGAGGAGGTTGCCGAGTACAACGGCGCCTACAAGGTGAGCCGCGGGATGCTGGAGGAGTTCGGACCGCAGCGGGTGATCGACACGCCGATCTCGGAGAGCGGGTTCGCGGGTCTTTGCATCGGCGCCGCCATGACCGGCCTGCGACCGGTGGTCGAGTTCATGAGCTGGTCGTTCAGCCTGGTGGCGGCGGATCCGATCCTGAACAACGCGCCCAAGATGCTCTACATGTCGGGCGGTCAGTTCGGCTGCCCGATCGTGTTCCGCGGGAACGACGGCGCCGGCGGCCAGCTCGGTTCGACGCACTCCTGGTGCGTGGAGGCGCTGTACGCCAACGTTCCCGGGCTCAAGATGGCGATCCCTTCCGACCCCTACGACGCGAAGGGGCTCCTGAAGACCGCGATCCGCGACGACAACCCCGTGTTCTTCCTCGAGAGCGAGCGGCTTCTCTCCGTGAAGGGACCCGTGCCCGAGGCGGAATACACGATTCCCTTCGGCCAGGCGCTGGTTCGGCGCCGCGGCACCGACGCGACCATCGTCAGCTTCGGCCGCCCGGTTCACTTCTGCCTCGAGGCGGCCGAGGAGCTCGCGAAGGAAGGCATCGACTGCGAGGTCATCGACGGGCGCACCATCCGGCCCCTCGACATCGACACGATCGTCGAGAGCGTGCGCCGCACGAGCCGATGCGTGGTCGTGGACCAGAGCTGGCCGTTCGCGTCGATCGGTTCGGAGATCGCGGCCCAGGTCCACCAGCGTTGCTTTGACGACCTCGACAACCACGTGCACCGCGTGCACACCGACGACGTTCCGACGCCGTACGCGTGGGAACTCGAGCAGGCCTACCTGCCGAATGCTCGGAAGATCTGCGAGGCGGTGCGGAGCGTGACCTACCGCCAATAGCTGGCGCTGCGGGGAGAGCGGTCGTTCGGCCGATGTAGAATCCGGGCCACGCGGACCGATCGGAACACTTCCTCACTCACATCTCCTCCCGAGCTCCACGCCACCCATGTCCATCGAACTCACCATGCCTCGGCTCTCCGACACGATGGAGAGCGGCACCATCCTGAAGTGGAACGTCAAGGAAGGCGACGCGGTCAGCGCCGGTTCGGTGGTCGCCGACGTCGAGACCGACAAGGCCACGATGGAGATGCAGGCCTTCGACGACGGGGTCCTGGCACGGATCATCGTGGGCGAGGGCCAATCCGTTCCCGTCGGAACCACCATCGCGCTGATCGCCGAGGACAACGAGGACCCGAAGGCCGTGGCCGCGGCATCCGTCGCCGCCAAGCCGGCGGGCGCGACGGCGGAGCGGAAGGCGGCCTCCGCGTCGACGTCCCGGGACGCCGAGGTGTCCGCGCCGGCCACCGCGGCTCGAACCGAGGCCGTGGCGGCGGAGCGCGAGCCCGCCACCGCGCCCTCCGAGGGCAACGGCGACGGAGGTGCTCGCCTCCGGGTCAGCCCGGTGGCCCGTCGCCTGGCCGACGAGCATGGACTCGACGTGAACGGCATTCGCGGATCCGGTCCGAACGGGCGCGTGGTCAAGGACGATGTCCTCGCCGCGCTGCAGCAGGCGGACGGCGTTCCCGCGCCGGCGCGCGGAGGCACGGTCGCCACGGGCTCGGATTCCGGCAGCGCTGCCGCGCTGGTGCCACCCACGGCAGCCCTCGAGTCGCGGGTCGCTCCGCTCTCGAGCATGCGGCAGACGATCGCCCGGCG
>JAGQOG010000320.1 GCA_020427695.1 Phycisphaerales bacterium | reverse complement strand
TACTCCCCCCGCAAGGGAATCTTCACCCGCAGCCGATCGGCGCAGTCCTGCGCGATCTCGTAGCCCGCGTCCGCGTGGCGGAACACGCCCATCATCGGATCGTTGGTGAGCACCCGCGACAGCCGGGCCGCCGCGGCGTCCGTTCCATCGGCGACGATCACCTGGCCCGCGTGTTGGCTGTACCCGATTCCGACGCCGCCGCCGTGGTGGAAGCTCACCCAACTTGCGCCGCTGGCGACGTTCACCATGGCGTTGAGAAGCGCCCAGTCGCTCACCGCGTCGGTGCCGTCCTTCATCGCCTCCGTTTCGCGGTTGGGCGACGCCACCGAGCCGCAGTCGAGGTGATCCCGGCCAATGACGATCGGTGCGCTCACCTTGCCGCTTCGCACCAGCTCGTTGAAGCACAGCCCCGCCTTGTCGCGCTCGCCGAGTCCGAGCCAGCAGATGCGCGCCGGCAGGCCCTGGTACGCGACGCGCTCCTGGGCCATGCGGATCCAGCGGTGGAGCGACGTGTCCTCCGGGAAGAGCTCGAGGATCGCCTCGTCGGTCGCGCGGATGTCCGCCGGATCGCCCGAGAGCGCCGCCCAGCGGAACGGTCCGCGCCCGACGCAGAACTGGGGACGGATGTACGCGGGGACGAATCCCGGGAAGTCGAAGGCGTCGACGATGCCCTGGTCCTTCGCCCGCTGGCGGATGTTGTTGCCGTAGTCGAAGGTCTTCGCGCCGAGCTCCTGCATTCGGAGCATCAGGCTCACGTGCTCGGCCATCGTGTCGAGGGACGCCGCGACGTACGCGTCGGGGTCGCTCTCGCGCAGGGCGTCGGCCGACTCGCGGGTCATGCCCACGGGGTAGTAGCCGTTGAGCGGATCGTGCGCCGAGGTCTGATCGGTGAGCGTGTCGGGCACGACACGGCGCGCCTCGAGCCGGCGCAGGAGATCGACGGCGTTGGCGACGACGCCGATCGAAACCGCCTCGTTCGCCTTCTTGGCCGCGATCGCGCGATCGATCGCCGAATCGATCTCGTCGAAGATCTCGTCGAGGTAGCGGTCGTGGACCCGCTTCTCGAGCCGCTCGCGGCACACGTCGGCGATCAGGCACGTGCCCTCGTTCATGGTGATCGAAAGGGGTTGGGCACCGCCCATGCCGCCGCAGCCGGCGGTCACGTTCAACCGGCCCTTGAGCGTGCCGCCGAAGTGCTGCCGGGCGCACTCGGCGAACGTCTCGTACGTGCCCTGAAGAATGCCCTGCGTGCCGATGTAGATCCAGGATCCGGCCGTCATCTGGCCGAACATGATGAGCCCCTTGCGAGCGAGCTCGTCGAAGTGCTCCTGCGTGGCCCAATGCGGCACGAGGTTGCTGTTGGCGATGAGCACGCGCGGGCTGTCGGCGGTGGTGCGCACCACCCCGACCGGCTTTCCCGACTGCACGAGGAGCGTCTCGTCGGCCTCGAGCGCCCGGAGTGTGGCGACGATCGCGTCGAACGCCTCCCACGAGCGGGCAGCGCGTCCCACGCCGCCGTACACCACGAGATCCGCCGGGCGCTCGGCGACCTCGGGATCGAGGTTGTTCATCAGCATGCGCAGGGCGGCCTCGGCCTGCCACGTCTTGCAGGTGCGCTCGGAAC
>JAGQOG010000319.1 GCA_020427695.1 Phycisphaerales bacterium | reverse complement strand
GGCGCGGGGCTCGCTCGAGGGCATCGCGGCAGCACCGATGAAGAACGACGCCCAGGCGGCGCGCCAGTCGCCGCCTCCGACGAGCCGGCGCAGGTTGGCGGCGCTCGGGGCATCGCCGGCGGCCGCGGCCAACAGCTGCCGGAGCAGTCGCACGCCCGCCCACCCGACACCGGATCCCGCGCTCGGTGCGTTCGCCGCGGCAGCCGGGAGCGGCGGCAGGTCCTCATGCACCTCGAGGGCACCGTCGGCAGCGACCTCGACCGCATGGCGGTAGAGGTCGGCCATCGCCGCGACACTCGGCTCGGAGGGCTGCCAGGTCTCGAGTTCGTGCTGGAGCCGCTCGAGCGCGGGCCCTTGGGGAAGGACGGGAGGCGCCTGCGGACAGAGGAGCGTGGTGGGATCGAGTGCCGGCGGCATCGAGGCGAAAGCGTCCGTGGCGACTCCCAAGGCACGCAAACGCGCCGCCTCCAGCGCCGGAATGATCGCTCCGACCGCATCGCCACGGGCGACGCGACAGCGGAGCAGTCCCTCGGTCACGACCAGCGCCGTTTCGCTCGTGCGACCCCGATAGACCTCGAAGAGCTCCGCGAGGATCGGCTCGGCCAACTCGGTGTCGTCCCGTTCGATGCGGGTGCGTGCCCGCCACAGCGACTCTGCCGGACCGAGCAGGCGCTCGAGGGTCTCCGTCGACGGCGTCACCGTCCGCACCACGTCCCAGCGCAGTGCGTATTCCGCCCCGCTCTCGGTCACCAGGCGCAGCGCGTCCTCGTCGGCGGAACGCAGGCGCCCCGCGATCGGCGGAGCGCCGCCGCGTCGTTCCACCACGATCTCCTGGGCCCGGGCGGGGCCGGCGCACGCGAGGCTCGACGCCAGCGCCAGCGCAACCGCGAGGTGTCGCAACGGACCACGGAGAACGGCGGCGAAGTGTGCCAGTGCGCTCACGCTCAGAAGCCTCCGGGACTCACGAACCGGTAGGTGCCGCCCGAGTCCTCCGCGATCTGCCGGAGGGCGTCGCGTCCGCTCTCGTCGCCGAAGGCGATCGTATTGATCACGACCGTCTTGCCGCGGCCGTTGAGGCGGCGAACCTCCATCGGCGTGTTCGATGGGATCTGGCCATCGGTCATGAAGTAGAGAACGTCGGGAAGGACGTCGAGGGCAAAGACCTCGAAGAACGCGGGGCCGGGCTCGGTCCCGCCCGCGGGCGCGATGTTCGACAGCCACCGGTGCAGACGAAGCGTCTCGAGCCGCCGGGCGCGATTCCACCCGGACTGCCAGTCGGGAACAACGGCGCCGTAGGAGAAGAGTACGACATGGAAGTAGGCGAAGTCCGGGAGACTCTCCACCGACCGCTCCAACTCCTGCCGGGCCAGCGTCCACTTCTGGTTCGTCTCCATCGAGCCGGACATGTCGACGATGTAGGCGAATCGCGTGCCCTTGGCACCGACGCCGAAGAACGACGTGCCCGCCACGCCGCCGCCGAGCCCCGTGCCTCCCGTGCCCTCGCTGCCCCCGATCGAGAGCGAACCGGCGTCGCCGGCGCGCAACTCGGAGACGGCGGACGAAGGGTCGAGCGCCGGCGCCGCCTGGTCGGCCGACGTGACCGCTTCGATCGCGTCCATGGCCACATCGGCCAGGGGCGTCTCCTCGGCCGCTTCCTCCGGCGTCTCGGGAAGCGCTGCCAGCGTCACCTCCACCCCGGCGCCCTCCTCGCCGGCTGGGCGCTCGATCCGCACGTTCGCCAGCCAGATGAGGATCAGGATGTGCACCGGCAGGGAGATCGCGAGTCCGAGAAGCACCAGGTGGACCCGCCGCTGCCGCAGCAGCCGCGTCCGCTCCGCCTCCATCAGGCGCAGGGTGGCGGCCAGGCGCGCATTGGCGGCGGCGAGTTGGGAGGCTTCTGATCGTTGGTGCGAAGCGCCGGTCGGCATGCCTGTTCCTACGCCGCGCGAGCGTGGCCCTTGCGCCGGCGACAACGGAGCAGCCGATTCTACCGGTCGCCGCGGCCCTGGACGCAGGGCTGGCTTGACCGCCGCGCGTCGGGCCGTTCCAATCCCCTCTGCCCGCGTGCGCCGCGGCGGTCTCGCTCCGCCTGGTGCGCCGACCCCGCGGGCGCTCCTGCGAATGAGCACCACTCCCCCGCGATTCCGCCGCGTCGTCCTCAAGATCAGCGGCGAGAGCTTCGCTCCGGCCGGCCAACTCGGCATCGACCCCGACGAGCTTGGCGTCATCGCCGACGAGATTGCGAGTGCCACCGAGTTCGGAACCGAGATCGCGGTGGTCGTGGGAGGCGGCAACATCATTCGCGGCGCATCGTTGGCCGAGCGCGGCCGCATCGATCAGTCGACCGCCGACTACATGGGCATGCTGGGCACGGTCATCAACGGACTCGCCCTCAAGGAGGCGTTGCGGGCGCTGGGCCGGGAGGGTCGGGTGATGTCGGCCATCAACCTCACCGCTGTCGCGGAACCGTTCATTCGCGGCCGAGCCTTGCGCCACTTGGAGAAGGGCCGCGTCGTCATCATGGTGGCGGGCACCGGCAATCCCTTCTTCACCACCGACACCGCCGCTTCGCTGCGGGCCATCGAGCTTGGGGCGGACGTGGTGCTCAAGGCGACGAAGGTGGACGGCATCTACACGGCCGATCCCAAGAAGGATCCCACCGCCACGCGCTACGACCGCCTCTCCTTCGCCGAGGCGGTCGAACGGCAGTTGGGGGTCATGGACCTGACGGCGCTCACCATGTGCATGGAGCACGACCTCCCCGTGTGCGTGTTCGACTTCAAGTCGAAGGGCAACATCCGGCGCGTGGTCGGTGGCGAGCGGATCGGGACGCTGGTGTCCAACCGCGGCTGAGCGGGCCCGCGCGGGGCCGCCACCGCGGCTCCCCGACCGTGCCGAGCCTGGATCGATTCGCTACCATGGCCGCCCCGGCCGGCCTTCGACCGTCGGTGTCGGGCCCGTCGCCGAGCATCGGCACGGGGCCGGAGACGAACGAGGAGCAACCATGGAGCTGAACGCGATCGTCCGCGAGTGCAGCCAGCGGATGGACAAGACCGTCGAGTACCTCTCGCGCGAGCTGCGCGGCATTCGCACGGGCCGGGCCACGACCGCGCTGATCGACTACGTGAAGGTGGACTACTACGGCAGCCAGACCGATCTGCGCGAACTCGCGGTGCTCAGCGTGCCCGAGCCCACCCAGCTCCTGGTCAAGCCGTTCGATCCGGGAGCCAAGAACGACATCATCAAGGCCATCGAGGTGGCCGGGCTCGGATTGAACCCGCAGTCCGAGGGCAACCAGATCCGGATCAACGTGCCGACGCCGTCCACGGACCGCCGCAAGCAGCTCGTCAGCCAGGTCAAGAAGCTCGCCGAGGAGGCGAAGGTCGCCATCCGGAACGAGCGGCGCGACGCCAACAAGCACATCGACCAGCGGGCGGCGGACAAGAGCGATCCCGTCCCCGAGGACACGGTGGACAAGATGAAGGGCGAGATCGATGCCCTCACCAAGAAGCACACGGATTCGATCGACCAGACCGCGGCCAAGAAGGTGAAGGAGATCGAGGAGATCTGACTCATGCGCAGGCACCGCGGTGCCAACCGCAGGCTGCGAGCGGCCGCCCTGACCGCTGTCGCGCTGCACCTCCTCGGCGAAGGCTGCGCCACCACCTCTTCCTCGACGGCCGCGGTACAGGCCGAACGCGATCGGGCCGTGCAGCAGGCGATCGCCGTCCAAACGCAGGTCATGGCACTCGCCGACGCCTACGCCGAGGCGTACTTTCGCATCGTGTTCGACGTGTCCAAGCTCCCCGACCCGGGCCCCAGGGGGCTCATCGCGGCCCGCGTGCTCGGCGCGATGGGGACGGCATCGGTCTTCGAGCTGGCATCGCAATCCGATCCCGGGCGCAGTCTCATCGACCTGATGGTGTTCGTCCGGCTGCAGCGGAACCTCCTCCGATCGGGAGACCAGTCGTGGGCGTCGCCTGCGGCCATCGAGGTCTTCCTGTCGAACATCGATCGAATGGACGAGCGGATCTGGTCGGAAGGCGAGCGACAGCTCGCGCCGGCGCAGCTCGATCTGCTCAAGCGGGTGATTGCCCAGTACCGGGAGCAGAACCGGGAGCGCCTGTTCCTGGGATTCATGCGGGTGGGCGTCGAGGACCTGGAGCAACTCGGACTCGAGAGCATCTACACGGACGCCTCGGCGGCGGGCGACGGGGGGCTCTTTGCCCCAGTCGATCGCGCCACGGAGGAGATACGCCAGACTCGTCTGCTGGCGGAGCGAGCTCTCTTTGTGGTCCAGCGACTCCCCATCGTCGCCTCGCGCTTCGCACAGGTTGCCGCTGCCACCATGCTCGACTCGCCGGAAATGTCGCGCCGGCTCGAGCCGATCGTGGGGCTGGGGCGCTCCCTCGACCGAACGAGCAGTCAACTCGATCGTCTCGCCACGGTGGCCGAGTCGGCGGAGGAGCGGGTCGACGCCGTGCTGAAGTCGTCGGAGTCGTCCGTGGGCCGGCTCCTGGATCGGGCCGAGCGGATCCTGGCCGTTGCGGATCCGATGACGGAGCGGCTCGTCGAAGCCACCGGGCGGCTCGACGGCGCACTCGAGCGCGCCGATCCAACGCTCGCTTCCGCCACCGAGACGCTCCGGCGTGCGGACGCGGTCGTCGGCGAACTGCGGGGTCTGCTGGGCTCGTCCGAACTCGCATCGAGCCTTGCCTCGGGCCAATCGGTTGCCGCGTCCGCCGACGCGACCGCCGAGCGCCTGGCGGCGATTCTGGACCGCGTGGAGAAGCTGCTCGGACCGCTCTCCGGCGGGAAGGACACCAGCGATCTGCCCACCGCGATCGACGAACGGATCGCGGTCGCCGATCGCCATCTGCGGGATCTCATCGACTACGCGCTCTGGCGGGCCATCGCGGCCACGGTTGTCGTCACGCTGGTGGTGGTCGCCGGCGTGGTGGCGGTGCGCCGGCTCGGGCGGTGAGTCGGAAGGCCTTCTCCCGCGCCAGAGGGGGCGCCGGACCGGGCTACACTCTCGTTCCATGCCTGCCCTCCCCACCCTTGCGGCGTGCCTTTCCGCCCTGGTCGTGTCCGTTCAGGATCCGTCCGCCCTGCCTGTGGTTGTGATCGATCGCGACAACGTCGAGATTCGCGAGAGCTGCCGCGTTGACATCGCGTCCGCATTCATCGCCGACCAGGACGGCAACGGCGTGGTGCAGATCGTGGGCGAAGGCGTGATCGTGGACTTCGGAGGCAAGACCCTCGCGGGTGCGCCGGCCGGACAACCGCTCGACGCCATGTCCGGCATCGGCGTGGCGGTGAAGGCCCGTGGCGTCACGGTGCGGAACCTGAAACTGAGCGGATACCAGACCGGTGTTCTGGCGACCGGCGCCAACGGCGTCACGCTCGAGGACATCGAGGTGCGCTCGAACTTCGGCCAGCGGCTGCGTTCGACGAGCCGCGCCGAGGACGGCACCGACTGGCTCTGGCCGCACGAGAACGACCATGACGAATGGCGCACCCGCTACGGCGCAGCGGTCTGCGTCGCGGATGCCAGCGACGTCACCATCAGACGGGTCAAGGTGCGCAAGAGCCAGAACGGCATCATGCTCGTTCGGGTCGCGGAGTCTCGCATCTACGACAACGACTGCTCGTTCCTCTCCGGGTGGGGCCTGTCGATGTGGCGGTGCAGCCGGAACACAGTCAGCCGCAACGCCCTCGACTTCTGCGTGCGCGGCTACAGCCACGGCGTCTACAACCGCGGCCAGGACTCGGCCGGGATCCTCCTGTTCGAGCAGTGCTCGAACAACGTCTTCGTCGAGAACAGCGTCACGCACGGAGGCGACGGGGTGTTTGCCTTCGCCGGCAAGCAGGCCCTCGGTCAGAATCCGCCGCCGGCGGACGCGCCGGCCGACTGGCATCTCCGACGCGGCTGCAACGAGAACGTGTTCATGGGGAACGACCTGTCGTTCGCGGCGGCGCACGGCCTGGAACTCACCTTCAGCTTCGGCAACACGCTCTACGGCAATCGGATGGTCGGCAACGGCATCTGCGGCATGTGGGGCGGCTACTCGCAGGAGACGCGCATCGTCGGCAACCACTTCACCGACAACGGCGAAATGGCGTACGGTCTCGAGCGCGGGGGCATCAACATCGAGCACGGCGAGCGGAACCAGATCCTCGGGAACATCCTGAGCCGCAACGCCTGTGCGATCCATCTCTGGTCGGACGCCGACGAAGAGCTCATGAAGACGCCGTGGGCCGTCGCCAACGGCGGCCAGAGCCGCGACAACGTGATCGTTGCGAACCGCTTCGACCACGACGCGATCGCCATCCAGCTCCGGGATGCGGGGCCGACCGTCATCACACAGAACACCTTCACCGACGTCGGCACGGACATCGAGGCCGACGACGCCAGCCGTGCCGCCATCTCCCCATCCGGCGACATCGACCGGGCGGCGATGGCGCCGCCCGCGGTCGCGGCGATCGGCGACACCCGGCCCGTGGGCGCCCGGCGCGAGCTCGAGGGACGCGAGAACATCCTGATGACCGAGTGGGGTCCCTACGACCACGAGCAGCCGGAATTGCACGAGGACGTTTCCACCCTGCTCGTGGACCAGTGGCGACTGCTCGGCCCGGTGGCCCAGAAGTCCTCCGCCGTGATCGGTCGCGGTCCGCTTCGCGTGCGCTTCGACTCGGCCGCGAAGACCTTCCGCGTCTACACGACCGGCCCGGATCTCGTCTGTCCCTACGAGCTTCGCGTCACCCTGGACGACGGTCGGCGCGTCAGCGGATTCGGGACGGTCGCCTGGCTTGACTGGCGCATCCGCCTCTTCCCGTGGACCGCCGATCCCCGGGAGAACCTCGACGCGTGGCACGCCCAGGCCGACGGACCGGAGACATTCGTCTTCGGCGCACGGATGCTCGACCTCGACTTCGGCCACGGCGGCCCGGCCGATGCGCTGCGCCCCCTGGCGGCGCTCGAGGATCTCCATGCCACCGGACCGGCCGTGAGTCCCCGGACGCTGCTCGATCGAGCCGCGACGCTTCCCCCCGACCACTTCGGAACGATCGCCACCACCGAGGCCACGTTCCGTCCCGGCACGTACCGGATCTCGACCACGAGCGACGACGGCGTGCGCGTGTGGGTCGGCGACAAGCTGGTGATCGACAACTGGACCTGGCACGGTCCCACCGTGGACACGGGCCTCGTCTCGTTCACCGAGCAGTCCACCGTCCCCATCCGCGTCGAGCACTTCGAGATCGACGGCGTGGCGACGCTGCGATTGGGGATCGAGAAGGCGGACTGACGGCGCGTGGGAGCGAGCGGAGGTTTGGGGTCAGGTATCAGGGATCAGGTATCGGGGGCCGGTTGCCGTGTGGACGCGCACGACGGCGCGAAGACACGGTGACGCTCGACGGGCCGACGTGCAGGCACGTCGACCCGCAAGTGAATTGGATTCGACCACAACCACCCCGGAACGCCGGCAGCGCGCCCTCCGTCCCCAAGCCGGTCTGCTGATAACCCCCACCCCACGCCACCGAACGCCATGCGTCAACCCACGCCGAAACGCGCCCTCCGTTCTTGGGCCGGTCTGCTGATACCCCCACCCAACGCCTCCGGCTATCACGCGTCCACGCACGCCACCACCCGCCCTCCGTCCCCACGCCGATCGCCTCTCCCTACCGCCTGCTCGCGATCATAATGATCCCGCAGTTCGTCTCCCGCGCGATGCGAAGGGCAAGCTCACCGAACACCTTCCGCCGCTGGTCGAGGCGCTTGAGCCCGAGCACCACCAGGTCGGCGCTGGATGCGTAGCGCATCACGGTCTCGGCGACGTCTTC
>JAGQOG010000023.1 GCA_020427695.1 Phycisphaerales bacterium | reverse complement strand
TGCCGTCCAATGCACGGGCGAACCCGGGCGCAATTCGACCAAGCAGTATGCCTGCCCCCATGCACAGGAGCACCCAGAGCGTCAACAGACGTTCGAAGCCGTGCATCCGGCGGCTTGCGTTGCCTTGCTCATCCATGATCGAAATCCTCGGGCGGAGTGCTCATGAGTAGCACTCGCAGAGTTCGTCAAGATCCTGCTCCATCACGCAGTTCAGCTTCGTTTCGTCGCCGACGACCACGGCGTCTCCCGCGAGGCAATCGGTGATCCAGCGGATCGCACGCCTCGCGGCCGGCGGTGCCTCCCGCCCGGCGAGCTTGAAGTAGGCCCAACGACCCTCCTTGCGACGATCGACGAGTCCAGCCTCATGCAGGATGTTGACGTGCTTGGAGACGGTCGACGGCGCCAGGCCAAACAGCTCGACGAGCTGGCAGAGGCAGAGCTCGCCCCCGCGCAACGCCAGCAGTGTCCGCAGCCGCGTCTGGTCGTTCAGAGCCTTGGTGATGGCAAGGAAGGATCGCATATTGACTCCGTTACTTCGGCAAGTAGCGAAGAATACCTGAGGGGCGCGGGCGCGCCAACTCTTGTTGGCGTTCGAATTCCGCACGTCGGCGAGCGGCCTCTCTCCGTTCACGTTCAAGCTGCTCTCGACGTGCTCGCTCGGTCTTGAATTCATCAGCGAGCTTCCCGACCCCCGCCCGAGTGCGGGGGTCGTGTCGTTGACGGGCCGATGGGTCGCGATAAGACGTTGTGGTCAAAGGGTTCCGGCCACGGAAGGCCGGGCGCGCGAGGTCCGACCCACGCCGGGGCGGCGACCGCCTCGGCGGGGGTTGATCGGACGATCGGTCTCGGGGGGGTGAAGTGGTTGACAGGGTGGCGGATCGTCGGCGATGAAGCCTGGCCGGCCCGGGACGCCGCGGCGATGGGACTATCGTGTAGTCGTCCGCCGACGTGCCGTCGCCTTGAGATCGTCCTCGGTGCCTGGGGCACGCGCGAATCGTCGAATGGCGGCCGCTTCGATCGGTCGTCGCCGCTCCCCCCGGGCGCGACCGGGTGTCGATCGCCGCGGCTCGGTTCGCGAGGCTGGAGAGGCGGACACGGTACGCTGGAGTTCGGCGTGCGGCAGGATACGACTGACGCCCGGAGGCGGACCATGATGAATGCATCAACCTATGGAGCGATCGCGAAGCGGATGGCCTGGCGAGGCTTCATCACGTTCTTCGCGATCTCGATTCCTGCCATCGCGCTCTGCGCGTTCGCCGCGGATCGCGTTGCGACACTGCCGAACTGGTACCGAGCGTGGCTCGCCGGGACGTTCCACGCCGACAACACTCGGGCGCTTGTCTTCCTGACCTTCCTGCCGCCGATGATCGGGAGCATGCTGGCCGCCATGTGGATCTGGAAGCGGTGCGATCGGCGGTGGGGCTGTCGATGTCCGGCGTGTGATCGATCGCTGACGATGGAATGCGACTACCGGAAGATCATGATCTCCGGCGTGTGCCCGGATTGCGGCGTTCGTCTCTTCGATCCCGTATGCGCGACGTGCGGCGCCGAGATGGTCGGGTCGACCGGAACGTGTCCGGAGTGCGGCGCGGCCGCCCCCTCGTCGCAAGACCCGGCTTCGTCGGAAGACGCCGGGCGTCCATAATCGTGCCGCGCCGAGCAGCTTCTCTCGCCGGCGCGCCGGCTGCGGGAGTGGGCGGCGGATCCGTTTCGCAACTGAACCACGGACGTCACCGACGATCTCTTCCGCTGCTCTTGCCGTGCGCTGCCTACCGCTGCCACAGACCCACCTGGACGCCGCCGAGCATGTAGATCGCCCACGTGCCGGTGTCGCCTTGTTCGGTAGGCGGATAGGCGATCATCGCCCCGGCGGCTTCGGCTTCCATGACGGCTTTCGCGATGTCATCAACGGCCAGATACGTCCGGATGATCGGCGGTTCGTGGGCGGCCAGCGGTGCGCGCACGCCGATCCGACTCCCGCCGGGCGCCTCCGCAACGCGGGCGCCTCCGAGATCAGCCACCCCCGGACCAAATGACAACCCGTGTACTCGCTCCATCGCCGCGCACTGCTCATCGACATCGCCGCACACGATCTCCAGGTAGTGAACCCGTGTGTCCGACCGTCCTTCCCGATTCGGCACACTCGTCGTATGGCAGCCGGTGAGCACGACGAGCGCAGTCGCGAGGGTGCAGGGCCACATGGTGCGTCTGATCATTGCCGTCTCCGTGACTCCCCCGACGCCAAGAAGTGTCCCGGACGGCGTGACGTGTGTCAACGAAGGCTGGCAACGGTTGATCTCGTCCGGTAGGGCCCAACTGCGACGCGACGCGCGATTCCATTCCGAACGTGCGAGCACGCGGCGCGATCGCGGCAACGTTGATCGTCGCGGGCCCGGTCAACCAGTTCGACGGCGCATTCCATTGACGCTGCCGCCAGGACACAACGCACCCGCGACAACCTCGTCCCTCCTGCAGATGCAGACCTGTGCAACCCGCCCGCCATCCGCGGCGGCACGAGGACAAGTCGATGCGCGGACGCACATGCACCGCGGCACCGCGGCGAATGAGATCCGTCGCACGCTGACCGCATGTCGGCCAGGGAACGCCGCCGAGAACTCGACCCCGCGGGATCGGCCGGAACCGAACATGAACGGGCGTCCTACTTCCCGAAGCACGGTCCCCAGGCGGCGAGAAGTGCCGCGAGGTCGGCGGGTCCGACGACGCCATCGCCGTTGATGTCGGCGGGATTCGGCGGCGGACTCGGACCCCACGCCGCGAGCAGGATCGCGAGGTCGGCGGGATTCACCACACCATCCCGGTTGAGATCGCCAGGGCAGTCTTCGCACTCGTCGGGAATGCCGTTGTTGTTGAGGTCGGCGCTGGTTCCGCTGGCGATGTCGCAGTCGTCCGGCGTGCCGTTCTGGTTGCAGTCGCTCACGGTTGCGCAGGCAGCGAGGACGCCCTCGATGATGGCGTTGGCGATATCGACCGAGGCCTTGGACGACACGAATGCCTGCCCGCCGGTCGCGGCGGCAAGCTGTTCGGTGAGTGCGATCAGCTCGGCGGAGGAGCCGGACCCGGCGATCGGCGAGATGATGACGCCGGCATCGACGGCCACCGCGGCGGCGTGGTTCAGCGCGGCCAGGTCCGTCTCGGAGATGGGATTGCCGCACCACGGCCCCTCGTCGGAGATCGGCACGATGAGACGCACACTGGCGCCCTCGGGCTCCCACGGGTAGAGGCCGGCGACGATTGCCGTGGCCAGGGCCCAGTCCTCGCTGCAGACCTCGTTGCCGCCGGGACAGTCGCCGAGCGTGTCGATCTCCGCCGGGGGATTGCCCGGCACGTCGACGCCCAGAAGCAGATCGACCCGATCCTCGAGACAGGCGAACGAACCGCCGGGCAGCGTGCAGATCCCCAGGAGGCGCGGCTGAACGACGAGTCCGACGGAATTCAGTTGACTGATCACGAAGTTGATGTCCGAGCAGAGACTGGCCGCCTCATCGTTCATCGAGGACGACGTGTCCATGACGAAGACCAGCTCAACCGGAACACAGTTGGGGCATTCATCGGGGATGCCGTCGTCGTTGCAGTCGGAACTGGTTCCGTTGGCGATGTCGCAATCGTCCGGAATGCCGTTGCCGTTGCAGTCGATGCTGGTGCCGAAGGCGATGTCGCAGGCATCAAGCACGTCGTTGCCGTTGCAGTCGAGTTCCGACTTGTCCGGCACCTCACAGCGGGAGAACACGTGGATCAGGTCGTCATCCATCGAGGTGACGACCAGGAGCTGGCCGTCGGCGGTGATGTCGATCGACGCATAGCCGACGCCGTCGCCGATGCCGGTGATGACGTCGGTGAGGGTGCCGTCGACCGGGTTGACCCGCACGACCCGCTCGTCGGTCCCGTCGACGATCAGCAGATCGCCGGTGAGGGGATCGATGGTCAGCCCGCCCGGATTGCTCAGGGGTGAACTGGTCACGAGCTGGGTCAGCGTGGCGTCCTTGTTGACCGTCCAGATCCGACCCGGTGCCGCGCGATCGATGATGAAGATCGTCGACTGGCTGATGGCGACATCGGTCGCGTCGCCCAGCGTGCCGTTGTCGGCGTGGAGCACGGTCTCTCCCTCCGGGACGGCGGTGGACCATCTCCAGATCTCGTCCAGTCCACTGTTGCCCCGGTCCACGACGACGGCCTCGCCGGGCACGAGCAGGGGGCCGGTGTAATCGGCCGGCGCGGTGGCCATGCCCACGGGATCATCATCGCCCGAGTGGAATCCGGTGACCCAGGTCTCGCGAACCGTCGCCCCCAGCGGCACGCGAAAGATGATGCCGTCGAAGTCCTCGGCGATGAACACGTCGCCGGTGGCGGCTTCCACGAAGACCGCCGCGGTGTTCTCGCCGGCGACGACCTGAGTCACGGTCCCGGAGTGGTCGACGACGTACAGGCCGTCGGTGACGCCGCCGGTGCCGCGTCGTCCGACATAGATCAGGCCGTCGACCGGATTGAAGTGGGCCGCGATCGGGTTGTTCATCGGAATGGTCCGAATGAGCGACCAGTCCGTTTCGACGATGTCCGGGACGGCGAGCGCGGCGCCGTTCACCGCAACACTTCCGACGACGGCCGCGATGCCCATGATGGGCATGATGGGCATGGTGCGTCGGCGTTCAGCACGAGAATGCGTGGGGGTCATGTCTTCCTCTCCTCCTGTCGGGAGGCCAGCTTAGCACTCCGGGGACACTCGACCCAAGAGAAACCCGGGAGACAAGACCCGTAGGGACCATCGGGTGGCGTCGCGGCGTCCGAGAATACGACCGAGAACGCCGCCACAGCAGTGCCCACGCTCCCGTTCGAGTGAGGAACAGTCACCCCACGATCGACCTTGGTCGCGTCCACGTGGTCAGGTCGATTTGGTCCGGAAGCGCCATGCAGATGCCCTGATCGCGAACCGGGCGGACCACCAGGTCCCGGCCACGGAAGGCCGGACGCGCGAGGTCCGGCCCGCGCCGGCGGCCGCGCGTCGGCAGCCGATATCATGTTGGTGATCCAGTCCATGGCAGGAGGAGCCGCAATGCGCGTTCACGTGATGATGTTGATCTGGGTGGTCGCCGCGGCCTTGCCGGCGGGCGCACAGCCGTCCGTGCTCGTCGTCGGCCCGGACGAACCGGGCATCATCCTGCCGCAGCTCATCCCCGCCTTCGCCGATGCCGGGTATGTCACGACTCACATGCCCGACATCGCCGACCTCGACGGCGCGGACCTGTCGCCCTACGACGTCGTGTGGCTGACGAACGGAATCAGCATCAACAACCCGAGTCAGCCGGCCCGGCAGGTGGTTCCGAACCCGGCCGGTGCGGACAACCTGGCGGCGTTCGTGGGAGCCGGCGGCGGCCTGTACCTGCCCGGTGAATGGGCCGGCCCGGGACAGACCGACTTCGCCGAGTGGCGTGATCCGTTCATTGGCAGGACGTTGGGCGCCGGCACGGTGAGCGGCATCTGCGGCTGCTCGGCCGGCACGATGATCTACACGAACACGAACCACCCGACCGGATCGACCCCGAACCTCGTGCCCGTCATCGGCGCGCTGTCGACGGCGACCGGCGCGTTCGTTGAGATCGGGTCCGGGCGCGCGATCGGGTGGTCCGAACGCAACGGGACCGGATGGGTGATCATCGCGCTCTGGGATCGATGCACGCTGTCGGCCGCGCCTGCCGGTCGTGTGATGTCGTTGAACAACGCCAACAACAGCGGCAACTACGTCCTCTGGGCGGTCAACGCCGTCGCATTCCTCGCCGGGACAACGATCGAGGCAGATCTCGACGGCGACGACACGGTCGGTGGCGCCGACCTTGCCATCCTCCTCGCGGCGTGGGGACCGTGCCTTGATTGCTGTCCGGAGGATCTGGACGACGACGGCACGATCGGTCCCGGCGATCTCGGCATCCTGCTCGCGAACTGGGGTTGATCAGGCGCGGCCGTGGGCGGCGTTCATGGACATCCGGCAGGTGCAGAAGATGACCGCAAGGACAGCAGCGTCGCCACCGGGTCATGTCGCCCGGAGACCGATCGCGACGAGGGAGGGAGAACTCCGCGTTGCGGTGATGGTGTCAGTTCACGCACCTTCGTCGACGCGCCGATCGGACAGAGCAGCCTCCAGCCTTCGTGCACGACGTGTGCACTCGCTCTTCGCACCGAGACCCTCGCTGTAGCACTCCATGGCCAGGCGAATCGCCGCTGCGGCGATGCCAAGGTCGCCTCGCTGAAGCGCCACGTTGGCGTATTCTTCGTGCGTGAGTGCAGCCTGAAGCCACTGTGCCCTCGTGCCCTCCTCGCCGTCATCGTACGCATCGCGATAGTGCCGCGTCGCCTGTTCCACGGCCTCGGCGGCCATCCTGATTTCTTCGACATCCTCCGCAAGGAGGCATGCGAGTTCCTCATAGGCTTCCGCGAGGAGACGGCTTCGAGGCTCTTCCTGCGCCTCTTCGAGCGCGATCACCTTTCGAATGTCGTCGAGGGCAAACCGCCGCAGGCCGCGCTCGGCGAGAAAGCACCCTTGGAGGAGGTACCCCTCTGTGGGAGCGTGTCCGTCGCGAGCGGCCTCGGCGACCTTGATGGCGAATGCGATGTCGGCCGCGCCGTTGTGCACATCATCGGACTGATGCCCTCGCTGTTCTCTGACGCACCACCACACGAGCTGCGCTCGTGTCGCCCGCAGCCGCGCGATGACCCAGGTGGCACGGGAGCCTCGCGCCTCGAAACGATGCATGATCTCGTCGATCTGGTCGATCAACTCCGTGCACGCTTCGGTCGTCTCGGCGCCGAACGCTTCAACGAATGACACGAGCGCGTCCGCCAGTGCCACGTCGGCTCTGTACACGCCGGCCCGGAGGTGCTGCATCGCCGTGATGTAGAGCTCGCGGGCTTCGTCCTGACGAACCGATGTCGCGAGGAGCAGGTCGGCATGAGCGATCAGCGTCTCCGCGATGACATGGTTCCCGACCATGCCGTTGTCCAGGACGCGCCGCAGCGACTGCTCCGACATGTGCGTGGCCGCATCGACATGTCGTTGGGCCTGCATCACACGAATGCACACACCTCGTACGCGTATCTCGCAGGCCACGTCGCGCCACACGTGGGACTCGGCCAGCTTGACCGCGTCCTCGGCGAGCGACCGCGCGAGCACCAGCGACTCCTCATCGCTGGGATTGAGTTCAAGAAGGAGCGATGCACGCAGGGAAAGCAGGATGCTCATGCGACGAGGATCTCGTGATGCCCCCCGCTGGTCTTCGAGCGTGATCGCCCTCCGCACAGCCTCCTCCGCGTCCGCAGGCGACGTGTGTTGCTTGGTCTCCGCTTCACACTTGAGAAAGAGCGACTGATACTTCGGATCGGTGTCTCTGCGCCGGTCGTTCGACGCGCGTGCGCGACCGAGGGCTCTCATCGCCTCTTCAACGTTGCCCAGCGCCGCATGCGATTCGGCGATGTAGTAGTACCAGTAGTCGAGGTTGTGGCCCGCGACGCCGCGATTCGCTTCTCCCCACCGCACGGCGAGCTCAAAGTCCTGCAGCGCCTCGGTGTCGCGCACCAGTTCCGCCAGCGCGCAGCCTTGGGCAACGTGAAGGCACGCCCACTCGAATGTGTCGCTGTCGTTGCTGAGCAGGGCAAGCCCGGCTTCGGCGTGGCGCAACGCATCTTCCGGCAGCCCGTGGATCGAGTCGAACATGGCCACCGCGCGATGCGCACGCACCTTGAGGTGCCGCACGCGATGACTCTCTTCGCGGTGCGCCGATCCGTACCGATACAGCTCGTCGAGGTTGGCGCGCAGGTGACCGGTCGCGTTGGCGCGGCGCACCAGTGTCTGCGGATCGTCACCGCGTGCCAGCTCACTCTCCATGTAGTCGAGGCATCGTTCGAGAGTCGTGACGACCCGCGTCGGGTCCTTGGTACGCAGCCGTGAACGGACGACCCACTGCGTCAGCCGATGTACTGTCACATGGTCCGAATTGAGCTTGATGATCGAGCGGTCGCGCAGGGCCGCGAGCGCGGCATCGACATCGTCCTCGGCGGCGCCGCTGAATCCGTAGAAGAGATCCGTCGAAATGGGCGATGCGGCGCAGAAGGCAGTGAGTTCAGCCAGTTCGACGGCCAAGGCGTGCGATCTCGGGGCACCGGGCACGTCGAGTTCCGCAAGCAGCAGCCCAAGCGTCTGGGCCAGCCCCTTGCCGTGCGTGGCGTTGATGGCCTCGTCATGCAACTGATCGAGGAAGTGGATGTCCGTCGCGCGGATGTTCGCCAGGACGACGGTCGGTGTCCATCGCGGCAAGTACCGCAGCGCAGCGGCGGCGTAGGCGAGCCCCAGCGCATGGTAGCCGAGATGCTGCGCAATGTCCCCGAGCACCTGTTCATGCTCATCCCTTTGCAGGAACGCGCCCTGTTCGTCGTGCTCTCCGACGAGAATGTCCCGGGCGTCTGCCTTTGAGCAGGGATCCAGGTCCAGCCGCTGCATGCCGGCCGGCATCCTGGTGCGGCGGGTCGTGACGAGCATGCAACTTGGCGCGGCAGGTGTGTAGGCGCGGACTTGATCGGCCGACTCCGCGTTGTCGAGCACGATGAGGTGCTTGTGATCATCCGAGCACGCCTGGGCGATGTCACTCCGGACCGCCTGAAGCCACTCCGGCGAGGGAGGTGAGGAAACGGGCGTCGGCGGGGCCTTCCCCGTGATCAACTCGTACGTCCTGGCGCTGCCGACGAGGCAATCGAACTCGCCGTCGATCGATCCGTCGATCCACCAGATGTGGTTCCATGTGCCCTCCCTCGATGCATCCTGATCCGGGCCGACGGACGTCGCTCGGGTATTGACGAAGTGGCGTGCAAGCTCCGTCTTCCCGATCCCGCCATTGCCGACGACTGCCACGGCCGTGTGGTCTGCGATGAGCCGCGCGATGTCATTGAGCTCGGCCTCGCGTCCCCGAAATGCTGCATTGGCAACTTTTCGCATCACGGCAAGGTTGTGGAGCGGCCGCCGTCGTTCGTCGCCCTTCTGGCGACCGATGAGGCGGCGAAGCTCGGCAAGCAGGCGCGTCACCAGGTCGCGCGTCTTCTCATGTTCACGCGCCACCTTGACCGTGAGGACCAGTTCCAGCGAGCTGATGCGACTCAGGAGATCGGCAGTCAATGGCGCGAGTGCCTCGCGCATGTCCGCGCTCAGCCTGTCCTCGATCCCCTGAGCCCACCGCATGGCGGCGCCTGCGAAGTCAGTGCTCGTCGCGAATGCCCGCGTTCTCTCGTGTTCATCACGGATGGTCCAGAGAGCGTGGTTGAGTTGCCCCGAAATCCCGGAGAGCAGACGCAAGACGAGCGCCGGGTACCCGGTGTCCTGAGCCGCGAAGCTCTCCCGCGCAATGTCACGGGCCGCCGGAGCGAAGTAGGTGACGACCATCTCGCCTGCCGTCTGCTTCAACGCGTCGCTGATCGGAGGATCGGTGTGTCCATACTCCGTGAGGAGGGCCGCCCACGCCTCCGGCGTGCCGACACGCGGTCCCGGCTGTGATTCAATCTGATCGGAACGAAAGAGCGAGATGAAGTCCTCCTCCGTCATCGCGCTCGCGGGGCCCTCTTCGGCGAGACCATGGCGAACCGATTCAAACCAGTTGCGATGTGCAGAATCGGCGAGGCGGGTGAGCAGTGCCCGATCATCTGCAGACAGGTCCGTGCGCTCACGAAGGCCGTATGCGATCGCCCGCTCGATGCTCGCCGCGAGCATGCCGTGAATGTCGTGGTTGAAGTCCGCCGCCGGCGGCGCCGACGCGAGGCGGTCGCGAAACGAGTCGGAGACTGCCGAAGCCGCGAGTTCAGTCCCGAGCGCACCGCCGAAGCCGAGCAAGGCGCCGAGCAGGTTCGAAGATTGCGGGTCCATGCCGAGCAGCGTGCACAGGACGCCGCCTGCAACAGCCCCGCTCGCGGCCAATGCGTTTCGAAGTGTGCCCGTGCTCCGCATGCCGCTGCAACGCCCCCTTGGCAATCGGGATTGTACAGGCACCACAGGTGCCATCGGTGACGTTGCGCGTCTCAGAATGATTGGAAGCGGATCCATCCACTCCACCGGCAGGACCGCGGCTTGAACGGCTTGCCCTTCGGCGCCGAGGTGCCGAGGTATTGATGCCGCCGCGGAGATTCCCGGCCGCGGCACGTCGCCATCCATTATCCTGCGACGATCGAGCAGGGGCCCTGGCCGGACCCCCTCAACCCGGGCGGCCGCGTCTCGCCTGAAGCGGTCCAATCGTCGCGATGCAACTTCGAACGAGGAGGATCCCCTGACATGCCATCCACCATCGCCGGCGCTGCCGCCGTCAACGATGTCCTCGCGGAACTCGAGTCGCTCGGCGACGAGAAGCGTCGCCGGCACAACGCCAGGGTCGGTCCCGACGGGATCGCCGGCGTGCCGCTCGAGAAGCAGTTCGGCTGCAGGACCGGCGACATCCGGAAGCTCGCGAAGAAGATCAAGACCGATCACGAACTCGGACAGAAGTTGTGGAAGACCGGCAACATGGATGCGCAGTTGCTGGCGATCCTCATCATGAAGCCGAAGGCGCTCTCCGCAAGTCAGCTCGACACGATGGTGCGCGAGACCCGCTTCTCGTGGGTGGTGGACTGGCTCCAGTCGTACATCATCAAGGAGCAGCCCGACGACGAGAAGGAGGGGCTGCGCAGGAAGTGGATGAAGAAGAACGAGAAGGACAGTTGGGCCGCCCGGGCCGGCTGGCATCTCACCGCATCGAAGATCAACCGGGGCGAGGACGGCGTGGACGTGGAAGCGCTGCTCGATCGCATCGAGAAGGAGATGCCCGGGGCCGAGCCGGAGACGAAGTGGACGATGAACAACACCCTGGGCGCCATCGGCATCAAGCATGCCGAACACCGCTCGCGCGCGATCGCCATCGGCGAGCGGATCGGCCTCTACGAAGACTGGCCGGTGTCGAAGGGCTGCACCATCCCCTACGTCCCGGTGTGGATCGACGCGGTGGTGAAGCGGAAGAGCTGACGAACAGCGGCGGGTGCGCCCCGGTCGTTGGTTCGGCCCTGCCGGCCGGTCGGACGACCGGATCGTTCGTCTGCGTGACCTGTTCGCTCGACTCGGCCTAAGATGTTCCGACGATGGGTGCGATTCGCGGTCATCACGTTGCGGCTCATCCGTTCAGGCACCCCGCGCGGTTGCTTCCCGGGCGGTTGCTCCCCGCGCTGTGGCTCCTCGTTGCGGCGGCGCTCCAGCCGATCCCGGCCCGGAGCGAGCCACGCCCGGCGGCTTCGACCGGGTCGTATGTCTGCACCCCGACGAACACCCTTCTGTTGGCCTCTCCGACCGGCCTGCCGACGCTGCTCGAGCATCGTGCGGGCGATCGCGGCCCGGCTTCGGAGAGGCCCGATCTGGAGCGCGGGCAGGCTCTGGCGGCGTCGATCGGTCTGCTCGAAGTGCGATCTGGATCGCATCGGGTCGGACTCACGCGGCATCGGCTGCCCGCGGGGATGGGTCGCGGTCGTGCTCAGGCTCCGCGGGCTCCACCGCTGATGCGCGGCTGATCCCCCTCATTCGTTTGCCGCGTTCGGCCGCCGGTTGAACGGGACGTCGGTTCCGTCCGACGGGTGCTGTCATGGCCCGGAGTCATGTCGGCGGTCCGACGTGCGCGCCACGTACACGACGTCGATCGTCGTCACACTCACCGATCGGACCACGAGGAGCCTTCGCATGTCTCGCGCGCAAGACGAACGTCAGCCGGCCATCAAGGATGTCATGGAGACCGTCCACCATGCCGACGCAACCGAGTATCAATCGATGCGCGGATGTCTTACCCTGACCGCACTCATCTTCGGGTGTTCGATCATCGGCGTCGTGCTGGTCCTGCTCTTCGGGATACCGGCGGACTGAACTTCGTTCACCGATCATCGGTCGCACGAATCGAGCACCGGAGCATCGAGCCCATGACATCGAGCCGATCATCGCGGCGGTTGGACGGCGGCATCGCCATGGACTACATGGTCGTCATGGGTGGCGGCCTCCTCTATGCCGCGGCCTTGAAGTACTTCGTCCTGCCCTCCTCGGTCATCCTGACCGGCAGCGAGGGGATCGCGGCGGCGTTGTCGTACTACTTTGATGCCTATTGGCTCTTCATCGTGCTGTACAGCGTGTTCCAGGCCGCGCTGCTGATCTTCGCCACGCTCCGCATGCCGCCGACGTTTGCTCGGCGGTCGCTCGTGACGGTCGTCACCGTCGTCGTCGCGCTGATGCTCCTTCCCGATCTGCGATTCGCCGCGCCCGAACCCGAGAACGAGCGCATCCTGCTCGTGCTGTTCGGCGGTCTGCTGGCCGGCACGGCCAAGGCGATCGCGTTCCGACGCCGCGGTTCGACGGGAGACGAGGACATCCTGGGGGCGTACTTCGCGATGAAGTACCTGAAGCCCGTTGGTTCCATTGCGGTCATCGCAGCCGTGATCTCGACGGGATTCGGCATGCTCATGGCACTGCTCAAGCACGGGGAGCTGGAGCCGGTCGTGAATACGCTGATGTACACGTGCATCTACATCTTCGCCAGCGCCGAGACGCTGAACAATCTCTACCATCGATTCAGCCTCACCGCCGTCGATGTCATCACTCGTCGAAGCATGCGGGTCGGGCAGGCGATCATGTCGGCGCTTCCTCATCGGACCTTCATCGTGCAGGAGGGCCGCGGGGGACACTCGAGCCAGACCTTCGAGCTCGTACGCACCGTCGTGACAAAGGAGGAACTGCCGAGCCTGCTCCGCGCGATCAACCGCGCTGATCCGGATTCCTTCCACTACCACTCCGAACTCCAGGGCATTTCGCGTCAGTACTACATCCCGCCGATCGGCCAGGCCCTCGGTCCGTCGTCGGGCCGTCGCCCCAGCGTCGGAGCCGCGCCGTCCGGACTCGAGGCTGCGGATCCGACGGCGCGTTCCGCCGTCGATCCGGTGGCGTGCGGCCCGGGCGAGACCGAACCGGACGTGGAACCCGATCGCCCGCGAACGGAGGGCGGTTCGGATGCGGCCAACGGGTCGACGCCGCTCGATCGACCGGGTTGACCGGGTGCGGCGTGCCGTGGGGCGTCATCGCATCATCGGCCGCATGACCGGGCGCGGGCCGCGACTCTCGCGCTCCCCGGTTGACGGCTCGCGCGGCCTGGCGGGCGTGGTTCCTCTCGGGACCGTGCGCAACGTCACGATCGCGAACTCGCCGCGACGTCGGTTGAGTCTCCCGCGCGGCGGCACGTGCTCCCCGCGACGACGGGTGATAGGATCTTCAGATGACCGGCAACTCTTCAGCTCGTGACTCGGCAACCGCCGCCCCGACCGTGACGTGGTGGCGCCGCACCGCACGACGTGCGTGGCTCGCGATGCGCGTGGCGGGCGTGCTCGCCCTGCTCGCGGGCGGCGTGTGGTGGTTCCTGCTCCGGCCGGTGGCGGTGACGACGCACACCGTCGTGAGCGGAACCGTCGTCGCCGAAGTGCTGGGCACCGGCACGCTCGAGGCCCGCGTGGGCGCGACGGTTGGGCCGAAGATGGCCGGGCTGATCACACGGATCACGGCGGACCAGGGAGACCGGGTCAGGTCGGGGGACACGCTCATCCATCTTGAGGACACCGACTACCGGCAGCAGGTGGGCGTCGCCGAGGCGGATGTGGCGGCGGCGACGGCGGCGATCGACCGACTCAAGGCGGACCAGCGGCGGGCTGACGCGGTGCTCTTGCAGGCGCGATTGACCCACGAGCGGGTGGCGCAGTCCATCGCCGCGGGCGCCGCCACGCAGCAGGAACTGGACAAGGCGGCGGAGGCCCTCGCCATCGCCGAGGCCGAGCGGGCCCGAGCGGCGACCGCGATCGTCGAGGGGCAGAAGCGCCTCGCCGCGACCGAGCGATCGCTCGACTACCAGCAGGCCCGCCTGCACGATACGACCATCGAGGCGCCGTTCGACGCCCTCGTGGTGCGGCGCGACCGGGACGCGGGGGATGTCGTCGCCGCCGGCTCGTCGGTTCTCGAACTGGTCTCGCTCGACGAGATGTGGATCACCGCGTGGGTGGACGAGACGGAACTCTCGCGCCTCTCCGAGGAGCAGCCGGCCCGCGTCGTGTTCCGATCCGAACCGCGCGCGGAATACCCCGGCGCGGTGGCCCGCGTGGGGCGCGAGGCCGACCGCGAGACGCGCGAGATCGTGGTGGACGTGCGCATCGATCGCCTGCCCGCCACCTGGGCCGTCGGGCAGCGCGCCGAGGTCTACATCAGCGTCGACCGCCGGGAACACGTCACCGTGTTGCCCGCCGACCTCGTCCTGCGCCGCGAGGGCAGGACCGGCGTCATGGTGAGCGACGGCGGCAAGGCCCGCTGGCGGGAGATCGCCGTCGGCCTGCGCGGCCGGGAGAGCGTCGAGGTCACGAAGGGGTTGACGCCCGGCGATGTGGTCGTCGGACCGGCGACAGCGGACGGTGCGACGCTCCGTGATGGGCGGAGTATCAGCCCGCAATGAACCTCGCCGTCCGCGACATCCGGCACAGCCTCGGCCGCTTCGTCCTCACCACGATCGGCGTCGGGATGCTGCTCATGGTCGTGTTGGGCATGGGCGGCATCTACCGCGGGCTGGTGGATGATGCGCTGGTCGTGACCCGTGGCGTCGGGGCGGACATATGGGTCGTGCAGCGAGACACGCGGGGGCCCTTCGCGGAGGTCTCGCGCCTGCCGCGGAGCGTCGTCGACCGCGTGACCGCCGTCCCCGGCGTGCGGGACGCCCGCGAGTTCGTCTTCCACACGATCCAGCGCGAGCGCGGGGGACGTCCGCTGCGCATGGGCGTGTTGGGACTGGGTTGGCCCACCGACAAGGGCGAGGGCCTGCCGCTGATCGCCGGTCGCCCGCTGGCGCAGAACCACTTCGAGATGATCGCCGATGAATCGCTCGGACTCGCCCTGGGTGAGCGTCTGCAACTGGGCAAGGACACCTACACGGTCGTCGGGCTGACGCGCTGGTTGGTCTCGTCCGGCGGCGACGGGATCGCGTGCTTCACCAGCCGCGACGCCCAGGCCATCCAGTTCGACGAGCCGGGCGAGTCCGTTCGGCTCGAGCGACAGGCCCGTCGAGGTCGTGCGCGCGGGATCGATTTCGGCCGCACGCAGCCGTCCGTGCTCGAACGTGCCTCGGGCTTGTCCGGACGCATCGCCGCGCTCCCCGGCCCGGCGGTCAGCGCCGTGATCGCCCGACTCGCGCCCGGCGCCGACGCCGGCGAGGTGCAGGGGATCATGGACGGCTGGGGCGACGTGACGACCTACACGGCAGACCAGCAGGAGGAACTGCTTCTCAAGGGGAGCGTGGACCGCGCCCGGCGGCAGATCCTGCTTTTCCGTGTGCTGCTGACCATCATCTCCGCGGTGATCATGGCCCTGATCATCTACACCCTGACACTCGACAAGCTTCATCCCATCGCGCTCCTGAAGTTGATCGGCGCGCCCAACCACACCATCGTCGGGCTGATCCTTCAGCAGTCCCTGATCATGGGCGGCCTGGCGTTCGCGGTGGGGTACGTCATCGGACTGGAGCTCTTCCCGCGGTTCCCGCGGCGCGTGCTGGTGACGAATGACGACCTGCTCCGCGTGGCCGGGATCGTGCTCGTGATCTCGGTGTTCGCAAGCCTGTTGGGCATCTGGAAGGCGATGCGCGTGGCGCCCAACGAGGCGATCGGCTGACCTCGAACCGCGAAAGGACCGGCGATGCATGGGCGACGCACCGGCGCTTGAGGCGAATGGACTGACCAAGGTGTACGGCAGCGGTCACACCGAGGTGGTCGCCTTGCGCGAGGCATCGATGCAGGTTCGCCGCGGCGAGGTCGCCGCACTGCTGGGCCCCAGCGGCGCAGGCAAGTCCACGTTTCTCCTGTGTGTCGGACTCATCAATCCGCCGACGCGCGGGCGGGTGACGATCGGCGGCCGCGCCGTCATCGACGGCCCGCGCGCGCTGGGCGATCTGCGCCGCTTCCGGCGCGAGCACATCGGCTTCGTCTTCCAGAAGTCCAACCTCATCCCCTTCCTCAACGCCGCCGACAACGTGCAGATCATGGGCGAACTCATCGGCCGGCCCGCGGCGGTCGCACGCCGACGCGCGCTGGAACTGCTCGATGCCCTGGGCGTCGGCGCGCGGGCCCGCAACATGCCCACCCAGCTCTCCGGCGGTGAACAGCAGCGCGTCACCGTCGCCCGGGCATTGGCCAATCAGCCCAGTCTCATCCTCGCGGACGAGCCCACGGCCGCGCTCGACAGCACGCGCGGGCGACAGGTCATGGAACTGTTCCGCGACGTCGCCCACACGCACGGCACCGGGGTCATCGTCGTGACCCACGACCATCGCGCGCTGGACGTGTTCGACACCGTGTACGAGATGGAGGACGGCATGCTTCGACCCGCGACGCGCTCCGGGGTTGAGGCGTCGGCGGGGCCGGCGCGCGAGCACCGACTGCTGCCATGAGTTGCTCCAGGACCGACGGCCTTGCGCGAACCCCTGACCGCCGCCGCGTCGGAATCCGAGAGGCGGCCGCGGCCAACAGCCGCCCGATCCCGAACCGGTTTTCGCCGATGGTCGCGCGTTCCTGCCGGACTCGCGGGTGGCGCCGTTCCGGGCGGATCAGCGTGACATGCGAGGCTCGGCCGGCTCACCTGATCGTTCGCGGATGCGGTGACGTTCAATCTCTTCGATCGTCATGGATCGGGTCAGCGATCTACGGCAACTCCGAGGTCGGCCGCGACGCGACGGAGCCGTCGGCCACCGCTTCAAGTACCGCCAGTCGTGTGAGATGCGTGTTGTGCATCTCAAGGTGCAGCACGCCGCGGCCTGCGGACCGGAACACACCTGTTCCGTCGGAGCGCTGGGAGATCACGATCATGCCGAGTCGTCGAAGCCGGGAACGTCGTGGGGTCAACATCAGGGCCGACGCTCCCGAGTGGTGCGTGCCTGCGGGCGATGCGCAATACTACCCCACGGGCCGGCCTGTCCCAACGTTCGATTGACACGTCAGGCCGCACATTGACGCCGATCGCCGCCCGGCGACGGTGCCGCGCGTTCGTCGGCGCATCGCGCGTCTTCATGACGACGCCTGCGAGTCGGCGGCGTCCGGCGGTCGCGCCTCATGGGTCTCGACGCCGCACACGGTTTTGGTCGGCGTGCCGGTTTGACACGAACATGCCGTGACCCCCTCCGCTATCCTCACGGGAGACCGATCTTCCGAGGAGGACCCCTCGTGACCGACTCGATTCCGACCCGCGTCGACGATGCCGCGACGAAACGCCAGGTCCATCGGGCGGCTTCCGCCGGGACGCGCATCGGACCCTACAAGGTGTTGGACGTGCTCGGCGAAGGCGGCTTCGGCGTGGTCTACCTGGCGGAGCAGACCGAACCGATTCGGCGTCGGGTCGCGGTCAAGGTCATCAAGCTCGGGATGGACTCGAAGCAGATCCTCGCCCGCTTCGAGGCCGAGCGTCAGGCGCTCGCGCTCATGGATCATCCGAACGTGGCCCGCGTCCTCGACGCCGGCATCACGGAGGATGGTCGTCCGTACTTCGTCATGGAGCACGTGCCCGGCGTCAGCATCACCGAGCATTGCGACCGCAATCGGTTGAGCATCGACGACCGGATCGAGCTGTTCATCTCGGTGTGCGAAGCGGTGCAGCACGCGCATCAGAAGGGCATCATCCATCGCGACATCAAGCCGTCGAACATTCTCGTCTCCGTCAACGACACGAATGCCGCGCCCAAGATCATCGACTTCGGCGTGGCCAAGGCGCTGAGCCAGCGGTTGTCGAAGGACACGATCTTCACCGAGCAGGGACAGATCATCGGCACGCCCGAGTACATGAGCCCCGAACAGGCGGAGATGACGGCGCAGGACATCGACACCCGCTCGGACATCTACGCGCTCGGCGTCGTCCTCTACGAACTCCTGACGGGCACCCGCCCCTTCGACCTGGAACGGGTCGCGCTCCTGGAGCTGCAACGCGTCATCCGCGACGAAGAACCGCCCCGACCCAGCACCCGGCTGAGCAGTCTCGGCGACGCTTCGGCGGCCAGTGCGAAGCGAAGACGGATCGACCCGAAGGCACTGGTGCGGAACCTGCGGGGGGACCTCGACTGGATCGTGATGAAGTGCATCGAGAAGGACCGGACGCGTCGATACGAGGCGGCGACGGGTCTCGCCGAGGACCTCCGCCGGCACCTCAACGACGAGCCCGTGCTGGCCGGTCCGCCCAGCGCCGCCTATCGAATGACCAAGTTCGTGCGGCGCAACCGCGGCGCCGTCGTCGCGACCGGGATCGTCAGCGCCGGGCTGCTCGTGTCCACCGTGATCTCGATCGCGTTCGCCATCAGTGAAGCCGAGCAGCGCGGCGTCGCGGACCTCAGGACACGGGAAGCCAACGCGGCGCGCGAAGCCGAGCGGACCGCGAAGGAAGAATCGCAGCAGCGCGCCGAGGAACTCCAGGTGCGCACCGACCAGCTCCAGCAGGTCGCCGACTTCCAGTCCGACCAGCTCAGCGCCATCGTCCCGGAACTGATGGGCCGGCGGTTGCGCGAGGCGATCGTCGACGCGGCTCCGGACGACGTGAGCGAGGCGCTTCGGACGACGCTGGAACAGATCAACTTCACCAGCATCGGCCTGGAGTCGCTCGAAGCCAACGTGTTCGACCCGGCGCTTGACGCCATCACCGAACAGTTCGAGGGCCAGCCCGTCGTCCAGGCGCAGCTCCGCTATGCCCTCGCCGCCACGGCGCTGCAACTCGGCCTGACCGATTTCGCCGCGACTCCGATGCAGCAATCGCTCGCCGCTCGACGTGAGGCGCTCGGCGATGACCATCCGGAGACGCTGATGTCGATCAACGGAATGGGCGCCCTGCTGCGGGCCGAGGGTCGACTCGCCGCGGCCGAGCCGTACCTCCGCGAGGCCCTCGAGCGTCGCCGCCGCGTCCTCGGCGATGACCACTCGGACACATTGGGTTCGATCAACAACCTGGGCACCATGCTCCAGGACCAGGGCCGGTTCGACGAAGCCGAGCCGTTCTGCCGCGCGGCGCTCGAAGCCCGCCGCCGGATCTTCGGCGATGATCATCCGGACACGCTGCGATCGCTCAACAACCTGGGCGCCCTGCTCTATCGCCAGGGCCGGTACGAC
>JAGQOG010000318.1 GCA_020427695.1 Phycisphaerales bacterium | reverse complement strand
GCCCTCGTCGAACCGGTGGAGGTTGTAGTCGGGCGCGTAGTCGTAGGTGTGCGTGACCGGCGCGCCGTTCTCCGTCCCCGCAACGGAGGTGAGCTGGTACAGCGGGTCGTAGGCGTACTGCCGGAGGCCGGCACCGCCCGGGGCCGTGTCGTTCCGCGAGAGCATCGTGTCCATCCTGTCGAACGCGAACTCGACGTCCTCGTACACCTGGTTCTGCGGCGATGTCGTGCGCTGCTTCCGGATCCGGCCCGGACCGGGCGTGTAGGCGCAGGTGGTGCGCACGCCGTTGGCATGGACGACTTCCGTCGGGAAGCCGCGCGGATCGCGCTCGACGTGCTCGATCACGTTCGGCACCGACTCGAGCCAGCCGTTGAAGGTAAGCCGACGCTCGATGCGGGTGCCGTCGTCGTGGACCACGGCCGACTGGCGTCCGAGGGTGTCGTACTCGTACGCCAGCGACCGCGGCGCCGGCTCGCCGTCGAAGTGGTAGTCGCGGCGCACAAGGCGCCCGCCCACGTCGTAGGTGAAGGACTGCCGGCCGCCCGTGTACGTCACCTCGGCCAGCCGTCCGAGCGCATGCCGGGCGGGCGTGTCGTAGGTGTACTGCTCGATCACGGCGCCGCCCGCCTTCAGCTTGGTCTGGCGACCCATCGCATCCCACTCCGCCTGCAGGTCGTGGCCCGCGGGATCGAGGGTGCGGATCGGCTTCCTCCGCGCATCGAACCACACGAGCCGATCGCCGGACTCGCGGATCGAGATGCGCAGTCGATCGCCGCGACGGTCGTAGGCGTAGCGGAACTTGACGCCTTGGCCGTCGGCGACCGACAGCATCTCGCCCATCGGTCCGATCTCGTACCTGGTCGCCACCGCCTGGCCCGGCCCGGTTCGCTCGGTCACGCCGACCAGGTCGCGGAACACGTCGAACGCCTCCTCGCGGGGCGTGTCGAACTGCCCGCGCAGGATGTTCTCCGGGGAGTCGTCGTTGTCGTTGGCGTCCCGCAGCACCACGCCGAACGGGTGGTAGGTCGCGGTGGACACCCCGCCGTTGAAGTTGATGGAGCGTGCGATGCGCCCGCGGCAGTCGTAGAAGAACCGGCGCGACGGCCGGCCGGCGATGTCCTCCAAGGCGAAGTCGGCGCTCGCGGAGAAGGTCGGCTCGAACTCCTCGCGCGGATCGCCCCAGGGGTTGGGCAGCTTCGATCCGGAGACCACGTACTTCCCCGGCGCCACCTGCACCCGCTGCTGAAACTCCTTCCCGTAGCCGTCGAAGTAGGTCACCCCCTCGGAGACGGTGCCGTCCGGCTGCCGAAAGCGGGCGATGCGGCGGTTCGGCACGACGGTCTCGTCGTAGACGTAGGTCGTGACCGGGTTGGCGATGTCCTGTCCCGGCGTCGCGCTGGCCAGCACGCGACCCTGGGCGTCGTAGACGAATCGCGTGACCGCGCCGTCGGGGTAGGTCGCGGTGGCGATCTGGCCCGTCGCCCGGTCGTAGGCGAAGGTCGTCTCGCCGAGCGGATCGACGAGCGCAGTCCGGAACAGGTGGTCGTTGTCGAAGGTGTAGCGCGTCTCGCTGCCGATGGGATCGCGGCTGCCCACCATCAGGCCGCGGGCGTCGTATCGCTGGCGCCGAACCGGGGCGAAGACGCTGGCCACGCCGTCGGCATCGGCGGCGAAGACGAAGCCCAGGTTGGCCGCGTTCATGCCCGCGTAGTGCGCGTTGAACGCCGCCTGGGAGAGCACCAGTTCCTCCTCCCGCGCGAGCAGGCCGCGATCGGCCTGGCCGGCGGCGAGACCGATGTAGTCCGGCCCGTCGTAGTGGAAGCGCTTCTCGGAGAGAATGGCGCCGTCCGCGTCGCGCAGCACGACCCGCGACATCTTCGTCAGCAGGTAGCGCGTGTTGCTGGTCGCATACTCGGTCTCGGTGACCCGTTCGCGCTCCGGCTGGGCGGCGCCGTCCTTCGTGCCGCTCCCCCGGTGCACCTCCCGCACCACGTTGCCGACGGCGTCGTAGGTGTACGACTTCTCCTCGATCCGCACGTCGCCGCTGCGCTCGGTGTCCTCGATGCGATGGGAGACCACGTACACGAAGCTCCGTGTGCGCCCGTCCGGAAGGGCATCGAGCACCATGAGCCCGTGCTCCGAGGACTCGATCCGCGAAGGCAGGGGCTCCGCGGGCGTGCCATCGAGCTGGTACGTCTCGATGCGTGCCAGCATGCCGTTGAGGGCGGCGTGCTCCGGTCCGTGGCCGGGCTGCCGCTCCTCGCCCATGAGGAAATGGTGGACGAGAAGCGTGTCGGCGCGGCTCGCGTCGCCCCGCTCGAGGCGATCGGTGCGGCGGAATCCCTGGAACTGGCGCGTTCGGGGCTCGAAGTGTCCCTCGTGGTAGCGGAACTCGACCTCGACCACGCGCCCCGACACCTGGTCGGTCTCCCGCGTGCTGCCCACGACGAGCGTGGGAAAGGGGAAGTGGGTGGTCCATCGGTCGCCGTCGGCGAGATCGCGCTGGAAATCCTCGATCGCCGAGCGGTAGCGGATCTCCGAAACGAGTCCCGCGCCGTTCTCGACCTGCGTCAGCAGGTAGGGCGGCGATCCGGCCGCGAACTGGAACTGCACCCACGCGGGCTCGCGTCTCGCCTGCGTGTTCCACACCAGCGCCGCGGAGGTGCGGCCGTTCATGTTGACCGCGCGCACCGTGCCCGCGATCGGTCGCGGGACCGCGTCGATGGTCACCGGATCGGCGAAGCTGCTGCCGTTCCGGTTCTGGTGGACGGTGATCCCGTCGCTCGAGACGTGCACCAGGTCCGCGCACCCGTCGCCGTCCACGTCGACGAGCAGGATCGAGTCGTTGTCGAGACGACGGCGCAAGCGGGGACTCCCGGTCATGGTGCGCTTCGCACCAAACCGCCCTCGTCCCAGGCTGGGCCAGTACTCGACCCGACCCGACTGCACCCGCACGATGTCGGGCGATCCGTCGCCGGTCATGTCGGCGAGATGGACATCCGGGTCCTCGAGATCGATGTCCAGCAGCTCGGGGTCGCCCTTCGGCACGAGGGTCGGCGACGACCACCCGCTTCGGCCGGTGTTCCGCCACCACACGATCGAGCGCTTCCGCGTCGCCACGGCGTCGACGAGGCCGTCCGCATCGGCATCGATCAGGCGCAGGCTGGCATCCGACCAGGGCGGCGTGGCGCGGCTTCCCCGCGGGAACGCCACAAACGACTCCCAGCCGTCGCGTCCGCTGTTGCGGTAGTACCCCTGCAGCCCGTCCGGATCGGCCATCATGAGATCGGCGGTGCCGGAGCCGTCCATGTCGATGAAGGCGAGTCCCTTCCGCTGGAAGGAGGTGGCGAGCGGGGCGCGGGGGAGGGGACGCGGGACATCCCAACGGCCATCGCCGCGGTTGGCCCAGTAGTACTGGCGTCCCTCGCGGTTCTGGAGCACGCCCGGCAGCGGCGCGTTGTCGAGCGTCACCAGGCCCGTGTCGTCGTCGTCGAGTCCGGGAGGCGGCGTGCCGTCGGGCTCCATCCAGCGCAAGGCGAAGTCGAGCGGATCGAACGTCGAGTAGCCGAACACGACGGACGGGCGGACCACGTCCTGCGAACCGTCGTCGGCGGCTCCGTTGGCGGTGAGCTCGATGCGCGTGAGGAGCGACGTGGCGCTGCCCGGAGCAACGGCATAGTGGAAGCGGTAGGTCCTGACGACTCTCTCGCCGGCCCCCGGGTCAAGCACCAGCCGCAGCGCCGAGCACCGCAGCGCCCGCCGGCGCAGGAATCCCGCGCGTCCGTCGGAGCGGGCGTCGGGGCGCTCCTCGTACTCGAACCGAAGCTCGTAGGCGGCGTAGCGGATCGCCTCGGGATAGGCGAATCCCTCGTCGATGCGGTAGCGGTACTCGATCGCATTGCCGCTCGGGTCGAGCGAGCGCTCGACGAGCCACTCGACGACACGGTCGGGATGCCCCGGGTCGGCCACCCGCGCGGCGGGATGCTGCCCGAGTTCGTGCACGTGCCCATCGGCCTCCTCGATGCGCCATCCGTCGCCCTGACGCGTGTACCGCGCGAACGCCGTCTCCCGCGCCGCGCGGAAGGTGCCGTCCGCACACGGCACGAGCTCCGTGCCGGTGTCGGCGAATCGATCGACGAGACCCTCCGCGGGCGGACCGAAGTCGAGCCGACGGGCGATCGTGCGCAGGTTGAGCCGCCAGCCCAGCCCCCAGGCGCCGTGTCCGGCGCCGTGGGTGTACTCGAGCACCACGCGTGGCGTGTGCTTGGCGACGCCCTCGGGCAGCGGGACCTGGTACGAGAACGTGCCCTGTCCCGTGCTCAGGTTGATGGAGAACGATTCGCCGAGCCCCGGCAGGTTGCCGGTTCCGGCGGGGGGCGAGGTCTGCTCGGTCCTGGCCATGGACGATCCTCCAACGACACGGGTGCGACGCGACGCCTGCCGGGAACGGGATGCGGCCTAGCGGTAGCCGAAGGCGTACTCGGAGAACACGAGCACATCCTCGATCCCGCCGAGATCGAGCGTGCCGTCCGCGACGAGCTGCGGGTTGTCCTCGGCGCGGATCTGGACGCTCCAGCGGTCGAGCATGGGCTTGTCCTTGAGCGTCGCCAGGGGCGAGCCGGCCGCCGTGTCGAGGATCTCGCCGTCCGCGTTCGTCTCGAGCACCAGCTCCCCGCCGACCGCATCCGATGTCAGGCGAATCGTCAGGCCGGCGATCGCCTGCGCATCGCCCGTCACCTTGATCGTGTTCGTGGTCCGTACGAGCTCCGTCTGGTTGCGCGGGAACATGATCGGCTCGAAGAGGAGCTCCGCCTGACCCTGGTTCTTCAGGTAGAACAGCTCGTCGGGGAACGAGAGCCGCATCGAGAACACGCGCGACGCGCTCCCGGTCGCCGGCAGCGCCTCGCGGATGTTGGCCTCGAGTTCCGGGTCGAAGAAGCCGTCGTAGTAGAGCACGAGATGCACGTCGAGGATCTCGTTGAAGTCGAAGTCGTTGGCATCCAGCGGCAGGTCGAGTTGCCAGAGCGTGTCGATGCCGTTGTTCTCGAAGAGGCGGAGATCGTTGGGATTGAAGCGGAACGCGAGGGCGTCCTGCCGGATCTCGTATTGGGAGAGCGACATCACGTCGGCCGGGTACATCCGGGACACGATCGTCCCGTCGGAGCGGCGGAAGCGGGAGACGCCGATGTTGCGGAGCGTGCCGGCGATCGAGGTGGCCCCGGCGATGCCCACGAAGACCAGTTCGACGTTGCGGATCTTGGCGAGGTAGAGACCGGGGTGCTGGCGGTCGAAGTCGGCGAAGCTCGTCTCGAAGAGGCAGTGCCCGTTCGTCTTGAGGGCCTGGAACGACATCGCGTAGGAGTCGGCGAGGCTGATCGAGCGCTTCACCGGAAGCTTCTTGGTCTTGGTGGTCGTCACATGGTCGAAGGTGAACGAGTCGATGTCCGCCATCAGCAGGTCCGCCCCCATCAGGTTCCCCGAGGCGGTGCTCTGGTAGTCGTAGCGGATCACGCTGAGCCCACGCTCCGTCTCCGCGTTGTACGCCCGCTCCATGAGGAACGCGATCTCCGTCGCCATGTCGAGGTAGCGCTGCTTGATCCGCTTCGCCTGCTGGGCAAGCTCGTACCAGAGCTGGGCCCCGAACTCGCGCATGTCGAGGAAGTCGCGGTTCTCCTCCGCGTGCTTCTGCTGAAGCTGGGCGATCTTGACCCGCTGCTCGGCCACGGCCACCCGGGCCGCCGCCTGGGCGACCTGCGCCTCGGCCATCGCCTTGTACGCCTGGGCCGACTCGATCGCGCGCTCGAGCTTGCCTTCCTCGAGCTCGTGGGAGATGCGGGTGCGCTGGTACGCCAGCTCCTTGATCATGACGTTCCGGCGCTTGTGGTCGGAGTTGTAGTAGTTGCCGGTCCAGGTGAGCTTGACCTGGTCGTCGCGGTCGACGCTCGAGGCGTTGGCCCACGCCTCCGCCTCGGCGATCTCGAGGAGCTCCCAGCGCACGTTCTCGAAGTCGTTCTTCGACTCGACGGCGCCGTCGAGCTGCACGTCGGCGTAGTTGAGGCCGGCGTTCGCCACGTCGACGCCGCGCTGCGCTTCGGCGACCCCGCGCTGTTCGAGGATCACCGACTGCCTGGCCACCTCCGCCTGCTGGGCCATCTGGTCGCGCCGAAACTCCTCGTTCTCCGCCTGGCTCTTGTACTGGATGTAGCGCTGCTCCGTCTCCGACGCGTGTTGGGCGAAGTAGCGGGCGGTGTTCTGGAGGTACTCGAAGCTGAACGGCGGGACGTAGTCCGGTCCGAACCCGAAGAAGTTCAGCCCCGCCTGGAGCTGCTGGAGCTTCGCGAGGGCCGACACGACGATCGCCACGATGGCGGGATTGTCGTTCGCCGCCGCGGGGTCCGCGGCGTTGAGGATGGCCGTCACCCGCGCCTTGATTCCGGCGAACTTCGCGTCGGCGTAGAGCGGCGAGCCCGCCGGGAGCGACTTGTTGGCCAGGGCGATGTTCTCGTAGTGCGCCTTGGCCGTTCCGTAGGCCGCGGGATTGTCCTTGGCGTTGCGGTACGCCTCGTCGCCGCGATCGAGGAACGTCTGCGCGAGGCGGGTCCAGACCTTCACGATCTCGTAGTTCTGGTTGATGTAGGGGTAGGGCAGGACGCTGGCGTAGCTCTGGCTGGCCTGCGGGAGGTTGCCCATGCCCGCGTGGCAGTCGCCGATCGCCATCGGCAGCACGTAGAAGTAGAGGTGGGGGAGGTAGGCCACGAACTGGTTCCGCGGGAACCAGTTCGTGAGCAGCCCGACGTCCTTGGTGACGGCGAGGTTCTTCAGGAAGGCGGTCGTGTTCTGGGCCGCGTTCGCCTTGTCGAGCCCGATCGAGGCCACGCTCCCGGCGGCGCTGCCGTTGATCGTGAGCGCCTTTGCCGCAACGGATTCCGACACGAGCTTCATGCCGATCAGCTCGGGCGCGGTGACGCTCGTCGAGAACGCCTGCGGGGTCACCACGAAGTCGCGGGTGTCCGTGCGCGGCCGGAGGCGGGTGGCGGTGCCGGCGATCGTGCCGACGCCCGTGGCCACGCGACCGCTGAGCGCCGGCTTGTCCTCCACGAAGAAGCTCGTCGTGGTGACCACGCTGTTCAGGTTCGTGGTCGACGTGATCTTCTGCAGCTCCTTGCCGAGTTCGCCCGCCTGATCCGTGTTGCCGCTGCGGGCAAAGATCCCGGAGGCCGTGGCCAGCGCCTGCGCCTTGGCCTCGGGAATGCCGGCGCGGCCGAACGTCTCGATGCTCTGCCGGGCGAACTGCTGTGCCTTCGGGCGGTCGTCTGCCTTCTCGCTGAGCACCGCGAGATCGTGCAGCAGGCCGCCGCGGATTCCCGCCTCCGCGGCCGGCGTGGCCTCAAGGGCACTCTGGTAGAGGGCGACCGCGCCCTTGAAGTCCTTGCGCACGGTGGCGTCCAGCGCCGCGGCGACCTTCTCCTGCACCGTTGCGTGGAACGACGTCACCTTCATGCCGGCATCGGCGATCGGCTTGATCGCGGCCAGCGTCTGGGTGGAGAGCAGCGAGCGGTCGCTCACGATGGAGGCGGGCATCTCGTACGCGACCGGCGTCATCTTGAGGAGGATGTCGGCCGTCTTCCCGACGAGGGTCTCGACGAGCGTGACGTCCATGGGGAACTCGAAGATCCGCAACTGGCTCGGGTCGAGCGGCAGGGCCGGATGGACGGTGTGCAGGATGAGCGCCCGCGCCTCCTGGAAGCAGTTGAGCGCCAGCGTGTACTCCTCGTGGTGAAGATGGGCCTGCCCCTCGAGGAACAGGCTCTGCATGTTCTGCTCGAACTGGCTTTCGGGCGTCTCGACGACGTACGCCGAGGTGGCCGGCTTGCGCCAGGAGCCAACCAGGTACGAGTACCGGTTCTCATTCATGTAGACGGGTTCCACGCGGCAGCTCCTTCAGCAAGGTGCGAGTGAACGCGGATCCCCGGTGATCGGGGACTCGTGGGTGGTCAGCCTGGATGGCGGTCGGCGCAGCAGCGCGGCACGAACGAGCGGCAGCCGTCCGCAACCACCCGGCCGACCGATAAGCTGGTCAGCAGAGACTTCGCGAACGGACGCCCGCCAACGCGCATGGGTCGATCCCCCTAACCGAAGCGATTGTATGGCGAGGTTGGGGCGTCGAGGGAACCTCGTGCGGATGGGCCGGATGGGGATCCCGGGGGAACCCGCTCGACGCCGGGTGCCACGGCCATCCTGGCCGTGCCGAACGTTCATTGCGATTCCAGTCGGGTGCCACGGCCATCCTGGCCGTGCCGAACGTTCATTGCGATTCCAGTCGGGTGC
>JAGQOG010000317.1 GCA_020427695.1 Phycisphaerales bacterium | reverse complement strand
CGCATCGACGACGCGACCGAGTAGCGCCGGTCCGACGGGCACATCGAGCGGGCGTCCCATGCGCCGCACCTCGTCTCCGGCCGAGAGGCTGGTGGCACTGCCCAGCAGGACGACGCCCACGCGGTCCTCCGTCACATCGAACGCCCAGCCCGGGATCCGGTCGCCGAGGAGCAGCAGTTCGTCTGCGCCGACGCCGGGCAGTCCTGCCACCATGGCGACGCCCTCGCCGACGGACGTGATCCTTCCGACCTCCTCGACGCGCACGCGCGGGCGCGTGCTCTCGAGGACGGTGTCGACGCGGCGTTCCAGTCGCCCGACGATCGCCGCGGGATCGTCCTGCTCTCCGAGGCGGTTCACGCCACGCCTCCCTTTCGATCCGATTCCGGCCGGTCGGTGGTGGGCACGAGCTTCGCGATCGACGCGGTGCTGGCCGCAGTCCGACCGTCGGACGGCTCCGTTCCGACCGCTCGCGCCTCCGCGCGGGGAGCGGTTGCGGACGCCGAGGTGTCGAACCGCTCGAGCTCCTCGTCGAGATCCGCCGTCAGTCGCGCCTGGATCTCGTCCACGTACCGGTCGAGAGTCCAGGCGATCCGTCGCCCCGATGCCTCGACGGTGATGCCGTTCTCGCCGTGTCCGGCGGCCATGAACGCGATGGCGGGTTGGCGCTGGAGGACGTCGGCCAAGCCGGTCTCGAGCGATGCCTTCTGCTCCGGCGACAGCGGGAACCCGGTGCGTACGGTGACGTGCCCGTCCGCGGCGCGAGCCGCATCCGCGAACGCCGACCGCTCCGGGTCCTTCAGCGCTCCGAGATGGCCGAGGAAGCGGGTTACGAGTCGCTCCTCAAGCGAGGCGTCGGCGAGGTCCCGCAGCGTCCGCCGCGCGATGTCGCACGCCGCGTTCGTCGTCGCGCGGGCGAACTGCGCCATGACCGCGCTCCGCTGCTGCGCGAACGACTCCATCCATTCCGATCGGGCGCGTTCGACGTCGCGACGCGCCGCGGCGGTCAGGCCCCGCCGCTCGGTGTCGGCCTTGGCGCGGGCGTCCGCCATGGCGCGATCGCGGGTGGCCTCCAGTTCTGCCTGCTCGTTCGCGAGGCTCGCCTCCCGCTCGTCCGCCGCGCGGGACTTCTCCTCCGCTTCCCGCAGACGCTCCTGGAGCCTCGTTTCGCGCTGGGCCACGGCGCGCTGGATCGGTCCGTAGAGGAACCGCCTGAGCAGCACCACCAGGATCAGGAAGTTGACGCCCTGTGCGACGACGGTGAACCAGTCGATGGGCATGGTCTACTTTCCGGCGGCGGCCGCGCTGATCGCATGGTTCCAGAAGGGATTGCTGAAGATCAGGATCATGGCCACCACCAGGCAGTAGATTGCGGTGGACTCGATCATGGCCAATCCCACGAACAGGGTTCGGGTGATGCGATTGGCCTCGTCCGGCTGCTGGGCGATCGCGCTCAGTGCCTGGGCCACGGCCCTGGCCTCTCCCAGCGCCGGCGCAATGGCCCCGAATCCCGCCGTCAGTCCGGCCATCACGATCGACGCGACGCCGATGATCGTTTCGTTGTCCATCACATCGTCCTTTCCCGTCCGGATGCGTGTTGAGAGTCTGTTCCAGCGCTGCCGTTCTCGCCCACGGTGGCCGCCGCGATGTAGACGGCCGCGAGGACGGCGAAGATGTACGCCTGAACGAGGCCGGTGAGCAGTCCGAGCGCCTCCATGACGATCGGGAACAGCAGTGGCGCGATCGCCACCAGGATGCCGACGATCTTCCCGCCGCTCATGATGTTCCCCGCCAGGCGCACCGCCAGCGAGAGCGTTCGGGACAGCTCGCCGATCAGGTGGAACGGGAGCATGAACGGCGACGGCCGGATGTAGCTCTTCAGGTATCCGCCCAGACCGCGTTCCATGATCCCGAAGGCGGGGACGGCGAGGAAGACGCTCAAGGCCAGCGCCGCCGTCGTGGAAAGCGATGCGGTTGGCGGCTCGTAGCCCGGCACGATCATGAGCGTGTTGGATGCGCCGATGAACAGGAAGAGCGTGCCGACAAACGGCAGGTAGCGATCGGCATGGCGCGGCATGATCTGGGCCAACTGGTCGCGCATGCCGATCACAAGGATCTCGAGCAGCAGTTGTCGGCGGGACGGTCGCTCGTCGGACGACAGGCGGCGGGTGGCGAGCCACGACAGCGTCGCGACCAGCACCATCACCCCCCACGTGAAGGCGATGGTCGCGTTGATCGCGAATGAGCCGCTGCTCCAATAGACGATCTCGTCCGGTGTGAGGCGCGTGTTCATGATGGCGGCTCCCCGCTCGGCGGGGCTCCCCGCGCCCGGACCGCGATCATCCGAAGCACAAGGAGCCGCGCGACGACGAATCCGCCCAGGGCGGTCAGCAGGCGCGGAGGCGAGCCGTCGGCCAGGACTACGAGCAGCACCAGGGGAATGGCGATGCGGACGATCAGGCTCAGCGGGAAGAGCAGGAGCGGTACGAAGCCGTCCGCGATGCGCCGAGTCGTGAGCCAGAGGCCCCACGCGTTCAGGCCTCCGAGCAGGAGGCCGGCCGCCCCGAGCGTCGCGATCATGGGCAGATCGTCGGTCATGGGTCCTCGCCGTCCTCGCGTTCGATCGAGCGCTGCTCCCGCGCCACCCAGTGCCACGCGTTCAGGCAACCGACGCCCACTCCGGCCAGGAGGAGGGCCAGTGTCCACGAGAATCCGGGTCGAGTTTGGGCATGGTCGAGCCACACGCCGATTCCGACGCCGATCAGCATCGGCACGGCGACGGACCAGCCGATCAGTCCGAACATGCCGAACCCGGCCCACATCTGGTTCCCGGTCCGGCGGCGGGCGCGGAGCTTGCGGGCCTCCTTCCGGCCCACGGTGCTGGCCACGCTCTCGTGGAGTGCATCGGACATGACGACGTCCTAGCGGCGCTGGATCGCGTCCAATCGGGCAAACCATCGTAGGAACTCGGACTCGATACGTTCGACAGCGGAACGCGCACGACGTTCCCGCGCGTCGATGGCGCGGTAGCGGTCTTCGACAAGCTGCCTCATTCCTCCGAGCTCGGTTCCCACCACGGCGTCCCGGACCGCCACCGTCACCTGTGCGCCCGCCTTGACCAGGACGCCCGTGTCGGTCGCCAGGAACCGCTCGGACGCGCCCACGGGCACGTAGGCGAGGAGACCAGGCACGAGGCAGGCGGCAAAGTCGATGTGGCGAGGCTCGAGACCGAATGAACCGTTCGGCGCCTCCGCGACCACCTTCTCGACCTCCTGGTCGAGGAGCAGTCGGGTGGGCAGGAGCACGCGGAGCCTCATGTGGTCGCCGCCTCCCGCGCTGCGTCGGCTCCCGGTGCGTTCGCCTCGGGCTCGCCGGCTCCGCTCCCGCTCGTCGCCTGCCTGGCCTCCGCGATGGACCCGATCATGTAGAGCGCATCCTCCGGAACGTCGGCGAATTCGTCGTGCAGGATGCGTTCGCAGCCCTCCAGGGCGTCGTCCAGCGGAACCTCGCGACCCGTCCGACCGGTGAACTGCTCGGTCGTGAAGAACGGCTGCGTGAGAAACCGCTCGAGCCTTCTCGCCCGCGAGACCGTGCGCCGGTCCTCCTCCGAGAGCTCCTCCATCCCGAGCATCGCGATCAGGTCCTTGAGCTCCTCGTATTCGGCCAGCGTGGCGCGGGCCTGCTGCGCGATCCGGTGGTGCCGCTCGCCCACGACCGTGGGCGACAGCAGCTTCGAGCCCGACTGCAGCGGATCGACGGGCGGATAGAGACCCTCGCTCGCGCGCCGTCGCGACAGCACGACCGACGCGGACAAGTGCGAGAACGTGTGCACGGCCGCCGGATCCGTGAAGTCGTCCGCGGGCACGTACACCGCCTGCACCGATGTGATGGCCGCATCGCGCGTCGAGCAGATGCGCTCCTCCAGCGCCGCCAGGTCGGTCGCCAGGGTGGGCTGGTAGCCCAAGCGGGAAGGAAGCCGTCCCAGCAGTCCCGAGACCTCCGCCCCGGCCTGGACGAATCGGAAGATGTTGTCGATCAGCAGCAGGACGTTCTCGTGGACATCGTCGCGGAAGTGCTCGGCCATGGTGAGGGCCGCCAGGCCCACACGGAAGCGCGCTCCCGGCTGCTCGTTCATCTGGCCGTAGACCATCACGGTTCGGTCGAGGACGTTCGCCTCGCCGATCTGGCGATAGAGCTCTTCGCCCTCGCGGCAGCGCTCGCCGATCCCGCAGAAGACGCTCACGCCCCGTTGTCGCTGGATGACGTTGTGGATCAGCTCGGTGATGAGGACCGTCTTCCCGACGCCCGCTCCGCCGAAGAGGCCTGCCTTGCCGCCGCGCTCCAGTGGCACCAGGACGTCGATGGCCTTGATCCCGGTGTGGAAGATGCCCGAGGACCCGCCTTGGGCGAGCAGGGGGGGCGGAGCCTTGTGGATCGACCGCCGGTCGAGCGGCGAGCGGGCATCCGAAAGCGGCGGGCCGCCGTCGATCGTCTCACCGAAGACGTTGAACATCCGGCCGAGGACGGCCTTGCCCACCGGGACTTCCAAGGAGCGTCCCGTGCCGACCACCTTCGCGCCCCGGGCCAATCCGCCCGTTGCCGTCAGCGCAATCCCGCGCAGGCGATGCTCGTCGAGATGCATCGCGACCTCGACGATCACCGTCTCGTCGTTCCCGGTCCGAAGTTCGCTGTGCACGGGCGGAAGGTCGTCGTCGAAGACCGCGTCCACGACGCTTCCGCGCACGGCCGTCACCCGTCCGCAGTACCGAGCCCCGTTGGCGGTGGTTGACGTCACGTTCGATCCCTCCGGGATCCGAGCCTCCCGGTATCGAATCCCTGCCGATCCACGATATCCATTCGATCGCGTACCGCCAGCCTGCAACTCGGCTCACGGTTGCCTGGAGGATCCACGGAGCACGGCGCGGCGGGCGCTTCGGTGCGGCAACATCCTCGTGGCGATCTCGTACGGCGTTGCTAGACTGGCGTACGAGCCGTTCTCGGGGCGTGGTCGAACGGGAAACACGACGGGGGATGCCATGGCGATGGGACGATTCCGAACGCTGATCGGATCGGTCCTGCTGGCATTGCCGACGGGAATCGCGGCCGCGCAGTCCGAGGTGCACCTGGCCGACGACACGATCCTCGGCCCAACATCGCCCGCGCCGACGGGCTCGCGTCCGGTGCTCTTCGTTCACGGGCACAACCTGCTGAGCGCGAGCGACGCCGACTTCAACTACCGGAAGAACTGGTTCGAACCGAACGGACAGACGTCCTTCAAGGCTGCAATCGATGCACCCGCAAACGCCTGGCTCGACATCGAACCCTACTTCATCCGGTTCGGTCCGCAGAACCGCTCGATCGTCGAGGATGCCCGGGAGATCGGGGATGCGGTCGAGCGCATCCTTGCTCGGCACGATCCGAACCACCAGCCGTTCGCCTCGAATCCCTCGACGGCAGCGCGGGTCGCGATCGTCGCGTTCAGCAAGGGAACGATCAGCTCCCGCCTGTATCTCAAGAGCCTGCATGAGCAGCAGTACGACCTGCCGGCGCCGCGACCGGGATTCAACCCCATCTCGGAGTTCGTTGCCCTCTCCCCGCCGAACCACGGACTCGCGTCGGGTACCGCCGCGGCGTTCAGCCTGGCCCTCAAGCAGCTCAACAACGGGCACCGGGAGGACTGCACCACCTACCTGCTCGACGGGGCCGAGAGCCTCGACTTCATCGAGCTGTTGAATGGCCATCCGATCGAGGACACCGCCGCCGCGCCGTTCGGCGTCCATCCGGGCGAGGCACCAGGCAGCCGGGCGAACGGCGCTGCCGTGGCCGACGGCACGTTGTACGTCTCGCTCTACGCCGATGCCGAGCGCGACCTCGTTGGCGGCAACGAGCCTTCGGGCGACTGCCAGGGCCGCATCGTGGCGGCCAACCTGGCGGCGAACGCCGTCAACATCGCGGTGCCCGCCATCCCGGGCGGGAATGGCGCCGCCGTCCACGACAACACGCCGCACACGCCGGAGGTCATCTGCCTGGCGCTGTCGGCCATCGTCCACCATCGCGCTCCACCGGACGGGTCCGCCTGTGTCGTGTCGGGCGGGATCCCGTTGATCCCGCCGCGGGCGGCCGTGGTGCTCGCGCTGGACGTGTCGGGAAGCATGCTGTCTTCGGCTTGTGCGGCGTGCGATCCGAAGCTCGCGGTGCTGCAGGATGCCGCCGAGCTCTTCATCCAGCTCTGGTCGGTCTCGGCCGGGCCCGCCGATCGACTGGGCGTCGTGCGCTTCGGCACCGACGTTACGATGTTCGAACTCGACGGCGACGCGATGCTCCCCGTGTCGAGCGCGAACATCCAGGCAATCGCCGACGGCATCGGCGCCCTGGCGACGGTGCCGACGAACCTGACCGCGATGGGAGGCGGCCTGCAACGGGCGATCGAGCTTCTCGATTCCGGCCTTGCTGCCGTCGCGCCTGAGCGGCATGTGGTCCTCTTCACCGACGGCATGCAAAACGCGAACCCCGCGGTGGTGTCGGTGGACGACAGTCCGCCGCCTGGGACATCGCATCTCGAGATCGATCACCACCCCGGTTGGCCATCGTCGAACGTCGCTCCGACCCAGCCGCCGACCCGGCTCGATCCTGGTCTGGGTGTGACGGTCCACACGATCGGCGTGGGCGCATCGATGCCATTCATGGAGATGTTGGCCGCGGTTTCCGGTGCGACGAACGGCACGAGCAGGTTCACGCTCGCGCCCGACGACGACCTGCGCGAGTACTTTGTCGAGGAGGTGATCGAGAGCCTGCGCGGGCACAGCCCGCAGCTTGTCGCCTACCGACGCGGTGCCATGAAGGACGACGCCGCTTCGCAGCGCTTCGAGCTCGGCACGAGCGCCCGTCGCCTGGTCATGATGCTGAGCTGGCGGCGAGGGGAGCATCTCCACTTTCGCGTCGAGCGGGACGGAGTCGATCTCACCGAAGCGGGGCGGATCGTCGAAGGCGCGTTCTACCGCATCTTCGCGCTGGACCTGCCGGCGCTGGTCGGCGGAACCGTCGTCGAGCCGCAGGGGACATGGTCCATGGAGGTGTCGGGCCGACCGGGGATCGGGTACGAGGCTGCCGCCATCGTGGAGGAACCCTCGCTCGAGTACGAGGTGCGGATCGATCGGGTCGCCACCGTCGGAACGCCGATCTCGATCGCCGTCACGCTGGCCCGCGATGGATTGCCCATCGGCGATGCCGAACGGGTCGTGGCGCGGGTGTACAAGCCGGGAGAGAGTCTCGGCAACCTGCTGGCGTCCCATCCGTCGCCGACCGAACCGGCGGGCTTCTCGCTCGAGGGCGCCTCGGCGGCACAAAGGAAGCTGCACCTGCTTCTTCGCGACGACGCGATCCAGCAGGCGATCAGGCCAGTGGCGGCGAGCGTGACCCTCGCTGGCGACGGGCAAGGGAACTATCGCGGGTCGTTCGCCGATACGACGACTCCGGGCGCCTACCGCATCGCGATCGAGATCGAGGGCAACGACGCCGTGCTGGGCCATTACCGGCGCACCGATGGCGTCAGCACGCTGGTGCGCTTCGGAAGGACGCTGCTTGCTGCCTCGGAGCTTCGACTCGTACGACGTGGGCCGGTCGCGGGGGGGGAGCGACTCGAGCTCGAGCTGCGACCGACCGACGCCTTCGGCAACCGCCTGGGCCCGGACTAT
>JAGQOG010000316.1 GCA_020427695.1 Phycisphaerales bacterium | reverse complement strand
TCACCACCGTGTTGAGCCGCGGACCGAACACCTGGAGATAGCCCGACTCGTCGGTTGTCCAATCGAAGTCCACCTGCTCGCGGACGCCCAGCCGGCGAAGATGCGTGTCCATCATGAGGATCAGTTCGTACAGCGGGCCGGAACAGCGGTTGTTGGGCGGGACGAGGTAGAGCAGCCGCTGGCGCTTGCCGCTGCGTGCCCGCTCGACGAGCTCGTTCAGGCGCTGGCGCAGAACCAGCATCTCGTCGGTCGTCCAGACGGCGACCGCGTGCTCGCGCAGGCCGGGGATCTCCGAGGCCCGCATGGCCGCACCCGTCGCCACGACGATGTGGTCGAACGCCCGCTCGCCGCCGTCCCAGGTCACCATCCGTCGATCGGGATCGACGTCGGCGACTACGCCGCGCACCAACTCGATGTTCCGCCGCGCGGTCGGCTTGGCGAGCGGGATGCGGAAGCGGTCGGGATCCTCGCCGAACGGGATGTAGATCGTGTTGGGCTTGAAGACGAAGTGGTCCTGATCGCTGATCAGCGTCAGTTCGACCGCATCACCCAACGCGTAGCGCAGGTGAAACGCGGTCTCGAGGCCGGCGAATCCGCCGCCGAGGACCGCGATCGTGGGCGTGCCGGGCATGGGAGCCTTTCTGGCAGCGGTTCGCGTCGGTCGAGCGGATCGCGGGGTTCGCTACGCGTCCGTCGGAATCGCCACGCCGTGGCCAGGGACGTTGCGGTAGAGCATCCAGTAGACAACGGGAATCACGAAGAGCGTGAAGACGGTCGAGGCCAGCAGTCCGAAGATCAGGGCCCACGCGAGACCGGAGAAGATCGGATCGATGGTGATCGGGATGGCGGAGAGCATGGCCGCGCCCACGACGAGCAGGATCGGGCGCAGCCGTACCGCGCCCGCCTCGAGCACCGCGTCGAGAAGCGGTCGTCCGCGCCGGATCGAAAGATGGATGAAGTCGACCAGGATGATCGACTGGCGGGTGACGATTCCCGACAGCGCGATCATGCCGATCATGGCGGTGGCGGTGAAGAAGACCGGATCGGCGTAGCCGCCGGCCTGTCCCCCGGTGAAGAGTCCCAGCAGCCAGAAGCCGGGCATGATCCCCACCATCGTCAGCGGGATGGACAGCATCACCACCACCGGGATGGCGAAGGACCCGGTTTGCGCCACGAGCAGGATGTAGATCATCACGAGGGCCGCCGCGAAGGCGAGACCCAGATCCCGGAAGACGTCGAGCGTGATCTTCCACTCGCCCTCGCCCGACCACACGACGCGGATGCCGTCGGGCACGCCCCACTCGATGCCGCCGCCCGGCGACAGGTGCGAGCGCTGCGCGAGGGCGAGCGGCGCCGCCTCGGCGATCCAGCCGCCGCCGTCGTGAGCCGCCGCGTCCGACGCGGGCAAGGCCCGCCTGTCCGCCATCACATCCACCACCACGTCGGCCGGCGGTCGGCCGGCGGTCTCGGCGAAGGTGTACGCCACCCGCTCGAGGTTCTTGTGATAGATCGTCTGCTCGGCGGGTCGTCGCTCCCAGCGTCCCAACTCGGCGAGCGGCACGAGGTTCCCGTTCGTGCCCTTCACCTGCACCCGTGCCAGGTCGGCGGGGCTCGAACGCTCCGCGAGCGGCAGCCGCGCCTCGATCCGCAACGGCTGACGCTCGGCGGGAGCGTGCACGCTGCCGAGATCGGCCCCGCCGAGCGCGGCCCGGACCGTGGACGCGATGTCCATCACGCTCACCCCCGAGATCGCCGCCTTCTCCTGGTCGGTCACGAACACGAGGTCGTCGCGGTTCGCCTCGACGGTGTCGTCCGCCTCCACCACGCCCGGCTCCAGCGCCAAGCGGTCGCGGACGAGTTCCGCCGCCGCGCCGAGCCGCTCGTACGGATCGTCGTCCCGCCCGTACACCTCGGCCGCGATCGTGTCGATCACCGGCGGCCCCGGCGGGAGCTCGACGATCTTGAGGCGGGCGCCGTGCCGGGCCGCGATTGCCGTCAGCGCGTCGCGCTCGCGCAGGGCGAGCGTGTGGCTGGCGTCGGCGCGGGACTTCTTGCCGACGAGGTTCACCCGCACCTCCGCCTGGTTGCTTCCGGTGCGCAGGTAGTAGTGCCGCACGAGGCCGTTGAAGTCGATGGGCGAGGGCTGTCCCACGTACGCCGTGTAGTCGGTCACCTCGGGCACGGCCGCCAGCGCCGCCTCGAGGTCGCGCACCGCCGCGTCGGTGCGCTCGAGCGTCGTGCCCTCGTCGGCATCGACGACCAGCAGGAGCTCGCCCTTGTTGTCGAAGGGCAGCATCTTCAGCGGGACCTGCCGGAATGCGGCGAGCAGCGCGGCTGCCGCGGTCAGGGCGCCGACCGCGGCCAGGAACCCGACCCCGAGGACGCGCGAGCGGAGAAGCGGCAGCAGCAGCGCCCGCAGGACGCGGTGGAGGACCCCCGTTGGCGCGGCGCTCTCGTCGCCGTGGCCCGCCGTTCCGGCGCTCCAGTCGCGCCGCTTCAGCAGGTGGAACGCGAGCCACGGGGTGATCGTGAACGCCACGACCATCGACATCAGCATGGTGACGGGCACATTGAGGGCCATGGGGCGCATGTACGGTCCCATCATCCCGGTGATGAAGAAGAGCGGGAGGAAGGACGCGATCACGGCGAGGGTGGCGGCGATCAGCGGAGGACGGATCTCGCTCACCGCCTCCATCACGATCGAACGACTGGCCTTCCGGGCCAGGCCGAAGTGGCGGGCGATGTTCTCGACGTCCACGATCGGGTCGTCCACCAGCAGGCCGAGCGAGAGGATCAACGCGAAGAGGGTGACGCGGTTGATCGTGTAGCCCGCCAGGAGATTCACCGCGAGGGTGAGTCCGAAGACGACGGGAACGGCGACCGCCACCACCAGCGACTCGCGCCAGCCGAGGCCGATGGTGAGCAGGGCCACGACGATGAGGATCGCGACCCACAGCCCCTCGACCAGCTCCGAGACCTTTTCGTCGGCGTTGAATCCGCTGTTTCGGGTCACGACGAGCTCGATGTCGTCGGGCACGATCTCGGCCTTCAGTCGCGTGGCCTCGGCCAGCACGGCCTCGGCGACCTGCACCGCGTTCGTGCCCTTCTTCTTGGCGATCGCGATGGTGACGGCGGGCACCGCGGGCGCGGCGCCGGCGGCCTCCGCCACGGACGCCTCCCGTTGGACCGGATCGACGTGGGAAGCGGCGCCGACCGCCGTTCCCGCGGCGTGACGGTGCGCAGCGAACCCCCGCGCCGGCCCCCAGCCGTGCCGAACGAAGGCGCTGCGTTCCGCGGGACCGTCCTCGATCCGCGCGACCTCGCGCAGGAAGACGGGGCGGCGGCCCGCCACGCCGACCACCAGGTTGGCGGCATCCTCGGCGCTGCGCACCGTCGAACCGGCGCGCACCACGAGGGACGCGTCCGCGCGCTGGACCTCTCCGGCCGGGATCGAGCCGTTCGCCGCCTGCACCGCCCGCTGCACGTCGAGCATCGACAGGGAGCGGCTGGCGAGGGCATCCCGGTCCACGTAGACCGTGACCGTGCGCGGCAGGCCGCCGACCACGTTCGCGCGTGAGGTGTCGGGCACCGACGCGAGGCGGGCGGCGAGCTCCTCGGCGGCGCGGCGCAGCGCGAACTCGTCGGCGCCGCGCAGCGTCAGGGTGACGATCGGCACGTCGTCGATCTCGACGGGCTTCATCACCCATCCCGTCACGCCCGGCGGCACGAGGTCCTTGTGCTCCTCGAGACGCTTGAAGAGCCGGACCAGCGACCGTTCGCGATCCTCGCCCACGTAGAAGCGCACGGTGATGATCGCGGCGTCGGGTTTGGACATCGAGTACACGTACTCGACGCCGTCGATCTGGTAGAGGATGCGTTCGAGCGGGGTCGTGACCAGCCGCTCGACCTCCCGCGCGGTCAGGCCCGGCGCCGAGACGTAGACATCGGCCAGCGGAACGACGATCTGCGGATCCTCCTCGCGGGGCGTCACCAGGAGCGCCGCTGCGCCGAGCGCCACGGAGATCACCAGCAGGATGAGGGAGAGGTTCGAGTCGAGGAAGATCCGAACGATGCCGTTGATCCAGCCGCGCTCGTGCTCCGGCACGTGCGAACGCTCCGCGCTCGTCTTCGACAGGTCGGTCACGGGCGCGCTCCGTTGTCGGACATGCCGATGCGGTCGTCGACGACCACCTGCTCGCCGGGCCGAAGCCCGGAGAGGATCTCGCGCTCGTCGCCGATCGTTCGCCCGATCCGGACGGCGCGGCGCTGTCGGAGGCCGTTCACGAGGACGTCCACGAAGTCGACCTGGCCCACGGTGCGCACCGCGGCGGCCGGCACCACGACGACGGTCTCCTCGCCGACGGGGATCGAGAGCCGCCCGAACATGCCTTCGTAGACGCCTTCGGGGCACGGACCGGTCACCTTGACCTGGAAGGTGCGGCTGGCGGTCTCGGCTTCGGGCACGATCTCGCTCACCTTTCCCGAGCAGGCGTGCTCAAGCACGTCGATGCGCACCGTGACCTGTCCGCCCACGACCAGCCGGCGCGAGAGCGACTCGCGCACGCTGGCCACGAGCTGCATCTGGGTGGGATCGAACAGCGAGGCCACCACTTGGCCGGGCACCACCGTGTCGCCGGCGTTGACGCGCTTGTCCACCACGATGCCCTCGATCGGGCTGCGGATGGTGGCGTAGGCCAGCACCGTGCGCGCCTCGTTCTCGAACTGCCGGGCCCGGGCCACGCCGGCCTCGGCGCTCCGCAGTGCCGTCGTTGCACGGTCCATCTCGATCTGTCCCACCGCGCTCTGCTCGAACGCGTGGCGCAGACGGCTCTCCTCGATGCGGGCCTGGTCGAGCGCCGTTTGGGCCTGCGCCATGGACGCCTCGGCCTGGGCCAGCCGGGCCTGGAGATCGTTGTCGTCGAGCCGGACAAGCACCTCGCCCTCGCTCACGTGCTGGCCGGCGGCGACGTTCACCTCGATGACCGGGGCCAGCAGCCGCGACGCCACCTCGACCCGCCGAGCGGACTGGATCTCGCCGACCGCGGTCTCTTCCAAGGGAAGGGTGCGTGCTTCGACCTCGACCGCCCGCCCGGAGCCGAGCGGTCGTCCCGCCGCCGCCCCAGCGCCCTCGACGGCGATCTTCGGACGGAACGCGCCGACCAGCCAGAGCATGAGGCCCACGACCGCCGCCGTGAAGGCGAAGGCGACCAACGACTTGACGATCCATCCGCGCGAGCGATTGACCACGGGTCCCTTTCCGGACGCCCGCGGTCGGGGCATCCCGCGTTGGGAGGCGCGCCGGGGGTCACCGGTTCCAATGGTTCGCCGGATGTCGGCTCCGGCCGGGTCGGCGCTTTCGGCGGATGGCCGCCGCCCAGAGCCCAACGGCAAGTCCCCCGCGAGGCGATACACTCGGACCCATGACGGATCGGGTCCGATGCGAGATCGCCTCGAGCGGATCGGAGGCATGACGCCCGAGGCCCCGTCGTCGATGCC
>JAGQOG010000315.1 GCA_020427695.1 Phycisphaerales bacterium | reverse complement strand
TGAAGGAGAAGGGCGCGCGCGGGAAGCCGCTGCTGTGGACCATCGGCGGCGGCATCATGAACGACACGGTGGCCCACGGTCCCTTCACGGTGCGGATGGGGCGCATCGCGCACGAGGAGGGGTGGGAGATCGTCATGACGGGCGAGACGATCGGTCCGATCGTCAGCGAGCGCTTCCGCGACGACTTCGCCGACTTTGCCCGCCGCTGCACGTATCTCAGCGTGCGCGATCCCGAATCCTACGAGTACATCCAGGGGATCGACGGCCTTTCGTGCACACCGCATCGCGCGCTGGACGACGTGTTCTACACCGAGGGCGTGCCGCCGGGATTCGGCGATCCGGAGCGGTTCCGTCGCGAGGCGGGATGCCCGCCGCCTTCGGAGCCCTTCGTGCTCATGACCGTGCACCGGCAGGGCGGGAATTCCATCCCGCTCGACTTCGACGCGATCTTCAAGGCCGCGGATGCCGTTCGGGAAACCGGCCGTTCCGTGGTATTCGTCAACTTCTCCGGCCATGAGGAGGCCGAGGACGACGTGATCGGGGACTGGGCCCAGGGGCGCGATCGCGCCACCTACATTCGCGAGCGCATCAGGGTCCGCTCGATCCGCGAACTCGCGACGTCCGCGGATCTGGTGGTCAGCACGCGCTTCCACGGCCAGGTGTTCGCCCTGCACGCCGGCGTTCCCGTGATCTGCCCCTACTCGGGCACGTACTACCGCTCGAAGAGCTTTCGGCTCCAGCAGGAGTGGGGACTGGAGCCGTTGGCCCTCGACGTCGCGCAAGGCTGGGGTTCGCTGTCCGACCTCTGCATCGATGCGCTTTCGAACCTCGCCGATCTCCGTTCCACCGTCGCGCGTCACCGACCGCCGGAGGTGGGCGGGCTCAACCCGTTCGTGGCGTCGCGCCTCGGTCGGCCGCACGCCATGTCCGCATCGGCGACCCGCGAGAGCGTTCCTCACCGTTGATCGCGCCGCCGTCCCTCCGGCCGGTGTCGGCGCGGCCCCAAGCCCCGGATTCATGAGCCCACCGCCCCGAGACGATCGTCCATCGCTGCTCGTCGTCGGAAGCGGCACCGACCGGTTCGGGGTCCGGTCCGTCCACCTGCTGGCGATGCAGGAACTCGCCGCGCGGGGGTGGAGGGTCGCCTTGTACGCGATCGGCGATGGTCCGTTCGTGGGGGAATGCCGATCGCTCGGCGTCGACGTGCATGTCGCCGAGTCCGGGGCAGCCCCGACGATGGTCGGCCCTTGGCAAGCGAAGGTCGCCGGATTGTGGCGTGCGTCGAGGTACCGGCGCCGGGCCGCTCAGGAGCTGGAGGCGTATCTTCGTGTCTCCCGGTGCGACGCGATGCTCATGTCCTGGCCCAACCACGTGGCCGTGGTGGGAGCCGCGGCGCGGGCCAGCGGCTGTCCGGCGTATTGGCACATGGCGAGTGCCGTCGGGACAAGCTATCCGCTGGGACTCAACCGCAGGATCTACCAGCACCTCTGTCATCGGGGCGGCATCGTTCCGCTGGCCACGAGCGCCTTCACCGGTGCCAGCCTCGGCGATCGTCCGGTCAAGCCCGTCGTGCTCTATCTCGGAGCGGACGAGAAGCGGTTCGATCCCGATCATGTCGAGCCGATCGCCCGCCACGACTGGTCCGTGCCGGACGACGCCGTGCTGACGGCGATCGTCGCCCGCGTCACGCCGTCGAAAGGGCAGCACCTCGTGATCGCCGCGATGGCCCAACTGGCCCGGCTGGGCGACGCGGGCCGAGCGCTGCATCTGCTCGTGGTCGGCCAGGCGGACGATCCGGCCTATGTGCAGGCGCTCGCGGACCAGGCGAACGCCGCGGGAATGGGGGACCGTGTTCACATCCTGGGGCAGTTGGAGCAGCCGGAGCGGGTGTTCGCGTCGCTCGACTTCTCCATCAACGCCCGCATCGATCCCGAGCCGTTCGGTCTTTCGGTGATCGAGTCCATGATGATGGGCGTGCCGGTCATGGTCCATGCGCTGGGAGGGCCCGCGGAGACGGTGCTGGACGGGGTGACCGGTTGGCATGTTCCCGAGCCGACGGTCGAGGCGTTCGCAAACGGGTTGCGACGCGTGCTCGACGATCGCGAACGCTGGCCGGAGATGCGGCGGGCCGCCCGCGCCCATGCCCTTGAGCGGTTCGGGGCGGCCACATGGATCGATCGCTTCCTGCACATCCTTGCGGAGCGCGTGCCTGCCGCTCGCGGCGCGGCGACCGATTCGTGATCGGAGCCTGCGCCGCGGGTTCGGCGATCAGCCGCGGCGCGTCGGATTTCGCACCGAGTTGAGGGCGATCACAATCGCCTCCACCATCCGCTCGATGTTGATTTCGTCTTCAACAACGCGGCGTGCGGCCGCACCCATGCGGCGCAGGCGTTCGGGATCGGAGAGGGCGGCCCGCAGGGCGCCGAGGAGGGCGCTGTCGTCGCCGGCGGGGATGTTCCAGCCGGTCTCGGGTCGGACCAGATCATCCTGGGTTCCGTCGCCCTCGGCCACGATCACCGGCAGGCCGTACGACATCGCCTCCTGAATGGCGAGGCCTCCAAGCCCGGGGAGAACGAAGAGATCGGCATCGGCGAATGCCGCCGCCAACTCGTCGCCGTATCGGGCACCGAGGAAGGTCGTCTCCGGCAGGCACGCCTTAGCGAGCGACTCGAGTTCGCCCCGCGCGGGTCCATCGCCCACGATCCGAAGCCGCGGATGAAACATCGATCTCAACGCGCCGCACGCCCTGATCAGGAGGTCGATCCGCTTTGGTCCGGTGAGACGCCCGACGAACAGCACTCGCGGAGAGCCGTCCGGGAAGCTCGGTGGCCGCGACGGCAACGGACTGGTCGGCCGATGTGCGACGGCGTTGTAGGCCACGAACACGCGGTCGGGCGGAATGCCCATGGCGCGATACTGCTCGGCCGCTCGACTGCTGTAGGCGATCAGGCCATCAAAGCGATGGAGAAGACGGCGACGTCCAAACGCGCGCAGGCGCTGGAGGCCGGGCGTGAGGGGCATGACGCCAAGCCCGTGCCCCAGAACCGGACGGCCGCGACGGTGCATCCAGGTGATGGCGCGACGGGTCGAGAGGTAGCGCGGATTCGCGTCGGCGATGAGGGCGTCGGGCTGCCAGGCCTCGAGCCAATCGACAAGCCCGCCTTGCCAGCCGAGGGCAAGCCGGCCGCCGAGGAGCCGGCGATTCCGCGCGGGAACGTAGCGGGCGACGGAAAGCTCGGTGGTGTGCGCGATGGATTCGCCCGGATGCGGTTCGCCCGCGAAAACGGCGAGCCCCTCCGTGCACTGGGCGGCGAGCAGGTCGTAGACGGGAACCCGGTAGGGCGTCAGCACGTGCTGGACGACGCCGACCCGCCCGCGGAAGAGATCCATGTGGGAAGAGTAGACCGGCTCCCCGCGCGCTCGTCAACACAACGACGCCGACGCCGATGCCGACGCGCACGCCCGGCGCCGCGAACGCCGGCGGCGCGGCGCCATCCGACCGAGGAGTCCCCACCCGGCCAAGAGCGCCAACCCGCCGGGCCCGGGGACCACGACCAGTCCCGTCGCTCCTGCGACGTTGCCGATGACGGTCTGGCTGATCTGGGTGTACTGCCGGGTCGAGAGGTCGATGACGCCGAAGCGCATGACGTCGCCGGATCCCGGAGCGTTCACGGCGCTGACGATGTGAAAGGCGTTGCCGTATCCGTCGCCAC
>JAGQOG010000314.1 GCA_020427695.1 Phycisphaerales bacterium | reverse complement strand
GAGCCTGGCCGCCCGACGGCGGTCAGGTCCGCCGCGTGACGCGCACGCCATCAGGCAACGCGTCAATGAAGACCTTGCCGTACGGCTTGGTCACGATTCTTGGGTCGAGGACGACAACCTGCCCTTCGTCCGTCGAGGAGCGGATCAGTCGTCCGAATCCCTGCTTGAACCGGATGACGGCCTTCGGCAACTGGTCGTCCATGAACGCGTTGCCGCCTTGCGCCTCGATGAGCTCTTGGCGCGCTTGCACCAATGGACGGTCGGGCACTTCGAAGGGCAGCCGGGTGATGATGACGTTGCGCAACCCACGCCCGCGCACGTCCACGCCCTGCCAGAAGGAGGCGGTGCCGAGCAGGACGGATCGCTCGTCGCGTCGGAAGCGCTCCACGAGGGCCGTGCGGCCGAGGTCCTCGCCCTGGACCAGCATGGGATGGTGGCGGTGCCGCAGCGGCTCGCGCAGCCGGTCCGCGGCGGAACGGAGCATCGCGTAGCTCGTGAACAGGACGAACGCGCCGCCGTCGGTGGCCTCGATCGCCTCGAGGATGCGCGGGACCAGCGCCTCGAGGTAGGCGGCGCTGCGGGGGTCGGGCATCGCGGCATCGACCACCAGCCGGACCTGGCTGGCGTAGTCGAAGGGGCTTCCGAGCTGGGCCGTGCGGGGGGCATCGCATCCCAGCCTCGCCGCCGCGTGGGAGAAGTCGCCGCGGCCGACCGCCAGCGTGGCGGAAGTGAGGACGACGGAAACCTCCTGGGCAAAGAGCCGCTCGCGCAGGATCGGACCGACGTCGACCGGCGCGGCGCACAGCGACACCCGGGAATGTCCGCGACGCACGGCGCCGCGTTCCGCCCAGTAGACGCACCCCTCCACCGACTGTTGCACCAGCGCGTCCGCCTCCCGCCCGATCTCGAGCGCCCGGGTCGCGTAGCCGGTGCACTCAAGCTCGTCGGATTCGTTCGTCGTGCGGTCGCGCAGCAGCTTCAGCAGGTTGCCGAGGTGCTGCATCGGGGCCGACAGGCAGTCCTCGACCGCCCCGGGTCCCAGCCGCCCTTCGGCGTTGCGCCCCGCATCGAGCCGGCGCCGCACCGCCGCAAAGAACGCCTCCGCCGCCGCGCGGCACTCCTCGACCTGGCTTCGGGCGTGCTCCAGCGCCGCCTTGCCGCCCTCGCCGATCTCGATCGCCGCGAGCAGTCCCCTCCCGGTGCGCTCGTGCAGGAGCGTGTTGAGGAGGTGTTCCACCCGCGCTTCGCCGAGCCGCAGACCGAAGTGGTCGGCGGCCACGTCCTCCATGTTGTGCGCCTCGTCGATCACCACGTGGTCGTATGCCGGAAGGAAGCCCTTCCCCGCTGCCCGCAGGGCCAGATCGGAGAAGAACAGCGCATGGTTGCAGATCAGGAGATCCCCGTTCTCCATTCGCCGCCGCGCCGACTGGTAGAAGCACTTGTCGTACGTCGGACAGCGACGCCCGAGGCAGTTGTCGGCATCGGACTGGGCGGCGTCCCAGACCTCCGGCCGCGGAAGCCGCGGCAGCGTGGCGAGCGTGCCGTCGCGGGTGGCCGAGGCCCAGTCCTGGAGCAGGTGCAGGCTGTGTCGAACCTCCTCGTCGGGGAACAGTCGATCCTGACGCTTGCTGGCCAGGCCGAGACGCCGAAGGGAAAGGTAGTTGCCCCGACCCTTGACCAGGACCGCCGAGAAGTCGCCCACGATCGACTGGAGAAGCGGCACGTCCCTTTCGATGAGCTGCTCCTGGAGGCTGATGGTGTGGGTGCACACCACCACGCGCTGGTTGTGCTCGACGATGCGCCGGATCGCCGGCACCAGGTAGGCGAACGACTTGCCGACGCCCGTTCCCGCTTCGACCAGGAGATGCGCCCGGTCGGCCATGGCCTGCTCGACCAGCGCCGACATCTCGAGCTGCTGGGGCCGGACCTCGAACCCCGGAAGTCGGCGCGCCACGGCGCCGTCCGGTCCGAGGATTGATCCCGCATCGACGGTCATGGCGGCGATTGTAGGAAGCGGCGCGATTGTTCCCCACTTCCCCAAACTGCCGAACCCTCCGCTCCCGGTGGCTTCGAGTTCCACCGGGCCGTCTCATGCCCCGTCGGCCTGCAAATCCCGGAGGGCGACGGTCGCCGGGCTTAGTATCCAAGTTGCACGCGCGCCTTGG
>JAGQOG010000313.1 GCA_020427695.1 Phycisphaerales bacterium | reverse complement strand
TCGGTCTGCGGACTCAACGTGTAGGCCCGCGTCTTGGTGGCGTCGATCGTGATGCGCCAACCGGGGAGCGACGCGAAGAAGACCACCTCGCCCGCGAGGGCCAGCAGCCCCAGGAAGAGCAGGACCAGGTTGGCACCGGCGAGAACGTGGCGCCGCCGCTCGCCTGCACGACTGCCTGCCCCACGCCCCGCACCACTCACAGCGACCTCCTCAGGCGCAGGCTCTGGGTCGCGGTGACGAGCAGGGCCGCGACGATCGCGACGAAATAGACCACTCCGGCGGAGTCCAGGAGACCGATGGTGAAGTCGCGCAGACGGAGGACGGGGTCGGCCGCGAAGACCAGGTCGGCGTAGGGCGATGGCGTCACCGTGGCCAAGGCCTTGAGCCCGATGATCGTGGCCAAGAGGGCCAGGAGGGCGACCAGATAGGCCACAATCTGGCTGGCTGTGAGCGTCGACGCGAGGACGCCCAGCGCCATGCACGCCGCGCCCGCCAGAAGGAGGCCCAAGAGGCCGCACAGAAGCTCGCCGTAGTCGGGACGCCCGTACAGCTCGAGCATCGCGATCAGCACGATGGTCGGAGCAAGCATGGCGAGGAGGAAGCACACGCAGGCGATGAACTTGCCCAGCACGATCGCGGCTTCGCCGACCGGTGCCGTGGCGAGCGTTTCGTAGGTGCCCTGCCGAAGCTCGTCGCTGATGCTTCGCATGGAGATCGCTGGCGCCATCGCCACCATGGCCCAGCCCGCCACCAGGAGCACGGCGCGCAGGTTGGCGGGTTCGCCGTTGTGGAAGCTCGAGGCCATGAACACCAGAGCGGTGAGCAGGGCGAAGAGCGCCATCACCACCCAGCCGGCGGGAGTGGCGAAGGCGGCGAGGAGATCGCGCCGGGCAATGGCGAGGGTGCCGCTCATGCCGCGCGTCCGTCAGGCGGGGGTGTGTCCGCGGTATCGCGGCCAGACGATCGCTTCGGATCCGCCAAGCGCACGAAGAGCTCTTCGAGCGTCTCCGGTTCGCGCCGAAGCTCGCGGAGCAGGACGCCCCGGCTTGCCGCCTGTTCCGCGAGCGACTCCCGCAGATCGGGGGCGTTCGCGGCCGCCACCACCACGATTCGTCGCCAGCGGCCTTCGAGAGCGTGCGCTTCGACCTGCGTGGCGTTCGGAACGGCGGCGAAGGTATTGCCGGGTTCGCGAGCCTCCAGCACGTAGCGGCTGGCCCCGGCGCCCAAGGCGCGGAAATCGGCCAAGTCGCCACTGGCGATCAGTCTTCCGCCCCGCAGCATCACCACGCGGTCGCACACCGCCTCGATCTCGGAAAGGATGTGGCTTGAGACGAGCACCGTGCATTCGCCCGCCAAGGCGCGAAGCAGTCGCCGGAACTCGAGAACCTGGGCGGGATCGAGTCCGACCGTGGGCTCGTCGAGCACGAGCAGGTCGGGATCGTGGAGCAGGGCCGCGGCAAGCCCCGTTCGCTGACGGAATCCTTTGGAGAGATGGCCGATCAGCCGTCGCCTGACCTCGCCCAGGCTGCATCGCTGCATCGCCCGATCGATCGCCGGTCGGCGCCGCGGGCGTGGCACGCCGTGCAGACGGGCGCGGAACAGCAGGAACTCCTCCACGCGCATCTCGGGATACACGGGGGCGGACTCGGGCAGATAGCCGATGCGCCGCCTTGCCTCGCGCCACTGGCGGCGGATGTCGAGCCCAGCGACGCGAACCGATCCCCGGGTGGGGGGCAGGAAACCGGTGATCATCCGGATGGTGGTGGTCTTCCCGGACCCGTTGGGGCCCAGGAAGCCGGCGATCGACCCGGCGGGGACGCTGAAGGTCACGTCCTCCACCGCCGTCACGCCGCTGAAGCGTTTCGTGAGACCTTCGGCTTCGATCATGCTTGTCGGCCCCCAAGCGACGCGTCGT
>JAGQOG010000312.1 GCA_020427695.1 Phycisphaerales bacterium | reverse complement strand
GCTCGGCGCAACGAATGCCGCGATGCCGCGGGCGAGCGTGCCGCGCCAGCGATGGAACGTCATCTCCATCATCGCCACCGCGGACGCCGCGATCGACCCGTGCAGGCACCGGTGCCGCACGGCGTGCCCGTAGCTTCCGTGCCCGCACCGGTCACAGGGCGCGCCGTCCACGTACATGAGATAGTTCGGACACAGCACCTTGTAGTCGTGCAGCGTGTGGACCGCCGGTACGCCGGCCTTGCGCAGGGCGTCCACGACCGACGGCGAGAGCTGGTGGTGGAAGTTGTGCAGATGGGCGACGTCGGGCTTCGCGGCCGCGACGAGTTCCGTCAGGCGACGTTCCGCCTCCCGCGACCAGACCACGTTCGCGGCCGCCCGCAGCCGGCCGAGCCCGGCGGCCCGCGCGTAGTCGACCTCCGGCACGAAGTACCCGGACCAGCGCGACGGTCGATTCTCGGGCGACGCCATCGCGAACGGAACGACCTCGTGCCCGGCGCGCTCGTACCCTTCCGCGAGATCGAAGAGCACGCGCTCCGACCCACCCTTGGGCCAGTAGAACTTGTTGACGACGAGGATCCTCATCGACGGGCGTTCCCGGACGGTGCCGCCGCGGATCCCGCGCGGCGGCCGCGCCTCACCCGCGCGATTCCGAACGCGGCGAGCGACCGGCCATCCAGCGCGACGCGATCCAGCGCGCCGGCACCTGCGGCTTCGCCTTCATTCCCGGGGCCACCGTGCAGCTCATCCAGCACTGGATCTGGCAGGTCGACACGGCCTCCAGCACGCCCGGCGTGGACGCCGCCGCCTCGATCTCCTCCCAGGTCTGCTCGTTCAGGTTCCCCAGCGGCCGGTTCAGGACGTTGCACGGGTACACGATCCCCCGGTGATCGACGTGGATGTGACGGACGGCGGCCGTGCACGGCTCCCGGCGCGGCTTGCCGTCGATGTAGTCGATCATGCCATCGGTGTAGTACGCGCGGAACCAATCCTTGGGCCGCGGCGACCGGAGCTGTCGGGTGGCGATGTCGATCAGGTCCTGTCGCGTCCGGTCGTCCCGGGGCACCATGTCGCCCTGGTCACCGAAGTAGACCTCGCTGGAGTGGACCACGGAGCACACGTAGTCCACCCCCAGCTCCTCCGCGTAGCGCTTGACCTCGCCGAGCGCTCCGGGGTTGTCCTTGGAGCCCGTGCAGGCCAGGCCGAGATCCTTGAGACCGGCCTTCTGCAGCGCCTTCACCGTTCCGATCGACTTCTCGAAGCATCCCTTGTGGTTGCGGATGCGGTCGTGGGTCTCGCCCAATCCGTCGATCGACACCCGGATCGCGATCGGACCGTGCTTCGCCATCTCCGTCGCCTGGGCGACGATCTTGTCCGTGAGGACACCGTTCGTGGAGAACACGATCCGCGGCGAATCCAGGTGATCCCGCAGCACCGCGATGATCTCCGGCACGTCGTCGCGCATGAACGGTTCGCCGCCGGAGATGTTGATGTTCTTGAGACTCCGGGGCACACGCCGGTACCAGTCCGGCGGCAACTCGTGCCGATCCGGCTTGGACCAGATGTCGCACATCGTGCAGAACGTGTTGCATCGATGGTTGATCGCGAGAATGGCGTCCGTCGGCTGCAGTCGAGTCATGATCCTCCGTGGCTCACGCCGGGGCCTAGGCCCCGGCGCCCACCAGTTCCTTCAGCGCCGACGCCACGTACTCCGGCGCCCGCTCGTCCATTTCCGCGTACAGCGGCAACGACATCACCTCGCGACCGAGGCGCTCCGAATTCGGGAAGGCTCCCTCGCCGAGCCCGAGTCGCGCGTACGCCGGCTGCAGGTGCAGCGAGATCGGATAGTGCACGCCGACGCCGATCCCCCGCTCGGAGAGCAGCGGCAGGAGCGCCTCGCGCTCCGGCACGCGCACGACGTACAGGTGGTAGACGTGGCGCACGTTTCCGTAGGGGCGCAGCGGCTGCACGTCCGGCAGGTCCGCGAGCAGCTCGTCGTACCGCGCCGCAAAGCGGCGACGGCCTTCCGTCCAGGCGTCGAGATGCTTCAGCTTCGCGTCGAGGATCGCCGCCTGGAGACCGTCGAGACGGTACGCGAAACCCTCGACCTGGTGCTCGTACTTCGTCGTCCGGCCGTGATCCCGGAGAAGCGCGATCCGGTGGGCCAGGTCCGGATCCGACGTGACGATCCCACCGGCGTCGCCGTACGCACCCAGGTTCTTGCCGGGATAGAAGCTGAAGCACGCGACCCGTCCCATCGAGCCGACGCGACGTCCCTTGTACTCCGCGCCGTGCGCCTGCGCCGCGTCTTCCACCACCGGGATGCCGTGACGACCCGCGATCTCCAGGATCGGGTCCATGTCGGCCGGCTGTCCGTAGATGTGGACCGGCACGATCGCCTTGGTCCGCGGCGTGATCGCGGCCTCGAGCTGCGCCGGATCCAGGCATCCGTCCTCGAGCCGGCAGTCCACGAACTTCACGTTCGCTCCGGTCTGCGAGATCGCCTCCGCCGTCGCGAT
>JAGQOG010000022.1 GCA_020427695.1 Phycisphaerales bacterium | reverse complement strand
ATCATGGCGCTCCTGCTGACGGCGGTGTTCTACCTCACGATCACCGGTGCGAACGTTCCCTCGCAGATGCTGGCGCGCGTGCTCATCGAGAAAGGCCATCCTTTCCTGCTCGGCCTCGCGAACTCCGCGGGGTTCCCGTGGTGGTTGAGCGGACTCCTCATCGACGGCATCTACCTCGCGGCCGCCTGGGTCGTGAGCGTGATGCTCCCACCCATGGCCATCTTCTTCCCGCTGTTCACGCTGCTGGAGGATCTCGGGTACCTCGCCCGGGTATCGTTCAACCTGGATGGCCTGTTCCGCCGCGCCGGCGCGCACGGCAAGCAGGCCCTCACCATGGCCATGGGCTGGGGCTGCAACGCCGCCGGAGTAGTGGCGACGCGCGTGATCGACAGTCCGCGCGAGCGACTCATCGCGATCCTCACGAACAACTTCGCGCTCTGCAACGGGCGCTGGCCGACCCAGATCCTGATCGCGACGATCTTCATCGGCGGCGCGGCGCCCGCCGCTCTGGCCGGCGCGGTCTCGGCGCTCTCCGTCGTGGGCGTCGCGCTGCTCGGAGTGGCGCTCACGTTCCTCTCCTCGTGGACTCTGTCGCGCACCGTCCTGCGCGGCGAGCCGTCGTCGTTCAGCCTGGAGCTTCCGCCCTATCGGCCGCCACGAGTCCTGCAGACCCTGTACTCCTCGCTCATCGACCGCACGCTGATCGTGCTCTGGCGCGCCGTGGTCTTCGCGGCCCCGGCCGGCGCGGCGATCTGGCTGTCCGCGAACGTCACGATCGGCGGCGTGTCGATCGCCGAGCACCTCATCGACTGGATGAACCCGTTCGGGCTGCTGCTCGGTCTGAACGGAGTGATCCTGCTGGCCTACGTCGTGGCGATTCCCGCGAACGAGATCGTGATCCCCACGGTGCTGATGCTGACCGTACTCGTGGCCGGCGTGCACGGCGTGGGCGACGGCGCGGGCGTGATGTTCGAACTCGACTCGAACGCGGCGCTCGGCGATCTGCTCGTGCGCGGCGGCGGCTGGACGCTGCTCACGGGCATCAACCTCATGCTGTTCAGCCTGATCCACAACCCGTGCTCGACCACGATCTACACGATCTACAAGGAGACCGGCAGCGCGAAGTGGACGGCGCTCGCGACGCTGTTCCCGGTGGCCATGGGCTTCGCGGTGTGCTTCGTGGTCGCGCAGGTCTGGCGGTTGTTCACGGGCTAGAAAGACAGAACCCCCGCCTTCGCTGAGGCGGGGGTCTCTCTGCTCGTGGTCCCGATCCCGATCTGTTCACTACCCGTTCAACTGAGAACTACCAGTCGTTACGGCCGCCCCAGTTCGCGCCGGCGAGGATGGCGCCGATGACTGCGGTCCAGATCGTAATCATGTTGGCGAAAGTCTCCCTTCTTTCGGGTCTCGTCCGCACCGCTCTGCGGACGGCAAACCGCTACGCTCGGGAGTCCGCTCGTGCTTCAAAAACCTCCGGGATCACCCTCGAAGCGAGGGCGCGGGACCGATTTCGTATTCTACGGGTTCGCGCGGGTTGAGTGTACCGAGGAATCGATTCAGAGCGTCCAGGACGGCGAACACCGGAGCCTGGGTGGGGTCGAAACCGACCTGGCAGCATCCGATCAGGTGACTCTCGGAGCGGCCCAGGCTTCGGTTCACGCAAACGAGGATGACCCGCTTGTCGCCGAGCTCCTTCTCCTCGACCTCGCCGAGGGAGAAGCTGGGCTCGCCGTCCACGAGCTTGGCGATCGCGTCCAGCGTGGCCTGGGCGACCGTGCGGCGCACCTCCCAGCGGGTGCCGGGGCCGGCCGCGCGGCCCGTGGCCTGCAGGCCCCGCGCGGAAAGGACGACCTCGACCTCGAGCCCGGCGGGCGCGTGGTGGAGGCTGACCCCGGACAGTGAAACGCGGCCCATGCCCTGAGCGGGGGCGAGCTCCGTTTCACCGTACTGGGCGATGGAGATCTTGCGGTGGTCGATCGCGACGCCCTCCTCCGCGGCCAGGATGGCCTCGATGTCGCGGGCAATCTGCTTGGGGGACCGGCCGGATCGCGCGGTGACGTGCACCGCCGTGATGGTCCCGTCGGGATCCGACTGGATCTCGCAGGAATTCACGT
>JAGQOG010000021.1 GCA_020427695.1 Phycisphaerales bacterium | reverse complement strand
GACGCACTTCCATCCCGGATGCCGGGGGCATGCTCTTCGTGTTCCCGGACTCGAAGGTGCGGCGGTTCTGGATGCTGGACTGCGTGATCGACATGGACATCGTGTTCCTGGACCCGCTGGGAATCGTGACCGCCGTGCACCACATGAAGGCCGATCCGCAGCGTCCGGGCGAGAGCCGCGACGCCTACGAAGGCCGCCTGAAGTTCTACCCGAGCGTGGCCCCGGCGCAGTTCGCGATCGAGCTGAAGGCGGGCACGGCGGATCGGCTGGGGATCAAGACCGGCGAGAAGATCGAGCTCGACCGGCGCCGCCTCAAGTCCCTCGCACGCTGAACCGATGACGGGACACGAGCGGCGGCCCCGGTGGACGCTTGCGCGCGAACTCGGGAGGTCCGGTGGCGATGCCGAAAAGCAGCGTGACGGTCGTCGCTCTGGACGCCTCGCTGGAGCCCCGAGCGCAGGCCTTGACGGAACGACTTCGAACCGCCGATTGGGGTTCGGCCGGCGTTGCGGTCGCGTGCGCGTCTGCTTCCGACGCGTTTTCCCAATCCAAGTCGAGTGCCGCGGTGATCCTGTCGTCGGCGCGATCGCGCGGCGAACTCCTCTCCACCGTGGAGTCGCTTGAGGAGGCCGGACGGCCCGTCCTCGCGCTCGTTGACGATGGTTCGCCGGTGCCTGGCGCCCTGGCGGACCGGATCGACGCCCCGCCCGAAACGATCGTCGCCCTTCTGCGCGGTCTGCTCCATCGACAGTCCGAGATCGACATCCTCCAGCGCGATGTGGCCATCAGCGCTCGCTGCACCGGCGGACTCCACGGGGAGATCGCGCGGATGCACGAAGAGATGCAGATGGCGGCGATGGTCCAGCGCGAGTTCCTCCCCGGCGAGACGCCGCCCCTCCACAACGTCCACTTCGGGACGATCTGGCGCCCCAGCAGCTACGTCTCGGGCGACATCTTCGACGTGGTGCGGCTCGACGAGGACCACGTGGGGCTGTTCCTGGCCGATGCGGTCGGCCATGGCGTGCCCGCGGCGCTGTTGACGATGGTGATCTGTCGAAGCCTGCCCACGCGCGAGGCCATCGGCCGCTCCTATCGGATCGTGCCGCCCTCGGAGGCGATGGCCCGGCTCAACGCCGAGATGATTCGGCGACAGTCCGGCACGCCGCGCTTCGCCACCGCGGTGTACGGCGTGCTCGACTGCCGCCGACGGACGTTCACCCTGGCCGGCGCGGGGCACCCGCCGCCGATCCTCCTCAAGCCGGACGGTTCGATGCGCCGTCTCGAAACGGAGGGTGGCCTGCTCGGGATCTTCCCGCACGAGCGCTTCGAGCAGATCGAGGTTCCCCTCGAGGTGGACGACGCGCTCCTGATCTATTCCGACGGGTTCGAGCAGGCGTTTCCCGCTCCGGGCGAGTCGTCGGGCGCCAACGAGCGCTACCTCGACGAGTTTCGCGAGCTCTCCGGCGAAGGCGATGCGACCTCGATGGTCGATCGCATCCGGGCGCGGTTGGATTCCGCCAGCGGGTCCCTTCACCAGCCGGACGATGTGACCCTCATCTGCGCCACCGCCAACGCGTTGGGGCGCGTGCTGGAGAAGTCGTCGCCGGCGGCCGCCGCCACGGCGGGTCGGACTGCCCGCGCCTGACCTCCCAACTGGGCCCGCAACTGGGCCCGCAACTGGGCCCGCCGACATCGAACGACACCGGACGTCGCCTCACCCGATGGCTGATGCCGTGTTGCCCGGCACCGCGCCCGAGACGCGCATCCAGTGCACGACCGCGCGCACGATGTGATCCGTCTCGAGGTTCACGTCGTCGTTCACGCACCGCTCGCCCAGGTTGGTGAGCTCGAGCGTGGTCGGGATCAGCGCCACCTCGAACCAGGTGGGTACCGGCGAGGGACCGATCGACGCCACGGTCAGGGAGACGCCATCGACGGCGATCGAACCGCGCTTGACGATGTAGCCAACGAGCTCGGCGGGCGGCTCGACCCGGATCCGGTACTCCTCGTCGCGGTCCACGACCTTCGCCACTCGGCCCACCCCATCGACGTGCCCCTGCACCAGGTGGCCGCCGAGGAGCGTGGAGGGCGTGGCGGCTCGCTCGAGGTTGACCGAAATGCCGACCTTCGAACGCCGCCGCAGCGCCGTGCGCTCCAGGGTCTGCCGGATGACGTCGAACCGCAGCCGTCCCCCGCTCACGGCCGCGACCGTCAGGCAGCAGCCGTCGACGGCGATCGACTCCCCCACCGCCGCCGCTTCGCCCCATGGTCCCGTTTCGACCTCCAGTACCGCGCCAAACGCGTTGGGCACCATGCTGGTCACCGTGCCCTTGTGCTGGATCAGCCCGGTGAACATGGGTTCGAGCATAGCAGCCGGCTGTCTTGACGGTGGCGCAGGCGGGCTCCATACTGCCCCGTTCCGCTGCAACGGACGGCTTCGTCGCGTTGCGGTTCTCTTGTGCCGCCATCGGGCGGCCAAGTCCCCACCCCGTGACGGCGAGACGAGCGATGCAGAGCGACGACAGCAGCCGCGGTCCGAACCAGGCCCGGCCGATCCCCACCGTTCCGAGCCTCCGATGCGCTGCGGCCGCCTCCCTGGCTGGACTTCTGCTCTCGGCGTGCGCCACGAGCACCCCTCCCGCAGACACGGCGCCCGACGGCGCTGCGGGCACCAGTGCCTCGTCCGTCGCCGATCTGCCACCCGCCGAGCGGCTCGACGCCACCATGCTGATCGGGCCGACCGCCGCCCGCACCCTCGGGTATCGAATCGACTGGGAGGCGGACGGCGTCACGGTGCCCGGCACGGCGCTGGAGTGGTTCCGGCCCTCCGGCGACTCGGTGTTCACGCTGGACGCGCGGAACGGAATCGTCCGGCTGCGGAACGACGACGGCACGCGGGTTTGGCGTTCGCCCGTCGGCGGACCGATCGATCGGCTCTATGGAGGCCAGCGGGTCACGGGCGACGGCGAGGATCGCCTGTACGTCCTCGCCGAGGGCGACTTCTTCGTGGTCGATGTCGGCAACGGCGTGCTCATCGACCGCCAACCGCTCGATCGGGTCGCCAACACCGCTCCGGTGCGCCTGGGCCGCTACATGATCTACGGCACCCGCGCCGGGCAGATCGTCTGGCACCAGTTCGCGGTGGGACATCCTTGGCGATTGAACCAGACCGAAGGCGCCATCAAGGCCACGCCCCTGATCGTGAACGACGACGTGCTCGTGGTGAGCACCAGCGGAAGCATCATGATGATGGATGGCCGCACGGCCGAGCGCCTGTGGTCGAAGCGCCTCCTCGCGGGCATCGCCGCGGGACCCGCCGCCGGCGAAGGACCCGACGGACGGGGCCTGGTGTTCGTGGCGGGAGAGGACCAGTATCTCTGGGCCCTGGATCGAGGCACCGGCACCACCGTCTGGAAGACCTTCTTCGAGTCGCCGCTCCTCAGTTCGCCCGTGTTGATCGGCGATCGCCTCTTCGTACAGGTTCCCTCCGAGGGCCTGGTCTGCTTCGAGGCGTTCCCCGCCGACTCCGTGGACGGCGTGCGCCTGTGGACGTCGCCGGCGACCGGTGACGTGATCGGACAGCGCGGCGACCGCATCCTCGTCTGGGACGACGCGAGCCAGACGCTCACCACCCTCGACGCGAAGCGCGGGGGCGTGGTCGATCGCGTGTCGCTTCCCCACGTCAATCGCATCAAGACCTCGGCGCCGGTGGATGGCGACCTGTACGCCTCCTCCAAGGACGGACGCGTCACGAGGCTCGTCAAGCCGTGAGTGATCTCGTCAGGGTGCGCCGCGCCCTCCTCTCCGTCAGCGACAAGACCGATCTGGTTCCGTTCGCCCGCGGCCTGTCGGGGTTGGGGGTCGAGATCGTCTCGACGGGCGGCACCGCCGCGGCGCTCACGGCGGCGGGCATCCCGGTTCAGCCCGTCGAGGCGGTCACGGGATTTCCCGAGATGATGGACGGGCGGCTCAAGACGCTGCATCCCGCGGTGCACGGCGCGCTGCTGGGTCGGCGCGACAACGCGGACCATGTGGCGGCGATGAACGCCCATGGCATCGTCCCGATCGACCTTGTTTGCGTGAACCTCTATCCGTTCGAACGCACCGTGGCGAAGGGCGACGTTTCGTTCGACCAGGCGATCGAGCAGATCGACATCGGCGGCCCGTCGATGGTCCGCTCGGCGGCGAAGAACAACGACTTCGTCGCCGTGGTGACCGATCCCCGCCAGTACGACCGCGTGATGGGCGAGATGCTCGGCCACGAGGGTGCCACGACGTTGGCGCTGCGGCGCGAACTCGCGGCGGCGGCGTTTCGACGAACCGCCGAGTACGATCTCGCCATCAGTGCCTGGATGGGCGGTCGCGCCGATCAGGGGTTCCCCGAGACGCTCCGGCTCACCTACCTGCTCGACCAGGAGCTCCGGTACGGCGAGAACCCGCATCAGCGGGCGGCCCTCTACCGCGAGCCGGTGATCCAGGGCGCGACCATCGCCGGCGCCCGGGTGCTGCACGGCAAGAAGCTCAGCTACAACAACATCAACGACGCGGCGGCGGCCCTCGACCTCGGCCGCGACCTGTTCGATCTGCTCGACGGCGGTCCGAGTGCCGCGATCGTGAAGCACACGAATCCCTGCGGCGCCGCGCGTGGCAACTCGATGCGCGACGCGTTCGAACGAGCCTACGCGGGCGATCCGCTCGCCGCCTACGGCGGCATTCTCGTTCTCGGCGGGGTGGCCGACGCGGACACCGCACGGGCGATCTGCGAGGGCGAACGGTTCTTCGAGGTCGTGGTGGCCGAGCGCTTCGAAGCCGACGCGGCCGACGCGCTTGGTCAACGGTGGAAGAACGTGCGGCTGCTCGAGTGCGGATCGCTGCGGGGCGGCGCTCGCGCCCGGGTGCTTCGTTCGATCCCGGGCGGCCTCCTGCTCCAGGATCCCGACGACGCGCTGGCCCAGCCGCGCAACTGGCAGCACGTTGCCGGTCCGAAGCCCGACCAGGCGACGACCGAGTCGGCGGCGATCCTCTGGACGGTCTGCAAGCACCTGAAGTCGAACGCCGTGTGCATCGGCCGCGACGGCCAGCTCCTCGGCGCCGGCGCCGGCCAGATGGACCGCGTGGCCGCCTGCCGAATCGCGATCGAGAAGGCGGGCCCGCGCCTCGCGGACCAGGGCGGTGTTCCCGTTGCCGCATCGGACGCGTTCTTCCCCTTCCCCGACGGCCCGCAACTCCTCGTCGAAGCCGGTGTGCGCTGCATCGTCCACCCCGGCGGCAGCAAACGCGACGAGGAAACGGTGGCCCTCTGCCGCGAGCACAACGTCACCTGCCTGCTGACCGGGGTGAGGCATTTTCGGCACT
>JAGQOG010000311.1 GCA_020427695.1 Phycisphaerales bacterium | reverse complement strand
GAGCTCCTTGCCGTGCTTGCGGCAAAGGCGAACCAGGCTTTGGCACAGCGCGGTCGTGCAGACGCCCTTGTTGTAGTCCTCCAGACACACCACATCGACGTGATCCAGTGACCGCTCGATCGCCGCGAGCAGGGACGACGCGAGCTCGGAACCGAGCGGCTCCCGGGACTCGAGATCGACGCGGAACATCTTCTGGGGATGGCGATGCTGGGCCAGACCGATCAGACTGCGCTTGACCGTCGTCGGGCGCCCGGGATCCACGAGTATGCCCGCGGTGTCGCATCCCTCCTCGTCAAGATGCGCGCGGAGGGACCGCCCCTCGGCATCGTCGCCGACCACGCCGAAGCACGTGACCTCGGCAAGGAGTCCGCGAAGACACAGCGCCACGTTGCTGGCCCCGCCCGGCGTCTCCGCGATTCCCGTGACCGCAAGGACCGGAACCGGTGCGTCGGGACTCAACCGCTCCGCGGCGCCGCTGATGTGCTGGTCCAGCATGAAGTCGCCGACCACCAGCACCCGGAACGAGCGGTAGCTTGCGAGTCGCTGAAGCAGACTGGACATGGTTGGAGGGGCGGAGGGACGAAGGGACGAAGGGACGGAGGGACGGAGGGATCGAGAGCGTGTGATCACTCGGACCGGGCGGCGCTGGCGATGGCATCCAGCATGGCGCCGAAGGCGCCGATCTCCGCCACGGGCTGGACCTCGAGCAGCGGAACCGCGACCGGTCCGACGAATGCTGAGTCTATCACCCGCTCGAGCTTGGCCCAGTCCTTGCGGGTCACCAGGAGCGTATCGGCGCCACGGAAGGACGCCGCCAAACGGCGGACCGTGCGCGGCCCGAACGCCGCATGGTCCTCGAGCGGCACCTGCTCCACCACCTCGGCACCGGCATCCTCGATCCGACGAACGATCCCCGCCGGATTGCCGATGCCGAGCGCCGTCGCCACCCGCCGACCCGCGAGCCACGCCACCTCGACCCTTCGACTTCCGGCCTGGTCGTGAACCTGCAGTCCCGACCAGGCATGTCTGAACCAGCCCAACGGCGGCCGGCCATGCCAGCGCTCGATGCGTGCGGCCAGTTCGGGATCGGGATGCTCCGCGTTGGTCACCAGGACGGCATCGGCGCGGGCGAGCGCCGACGGGGGCTCGCGAAGCCAGCCGAATGGAAGCAGCCTGCCATCGAGTCCTGGACGGCGCCGATCGATCAGCACAACGTCGAGATCGCGATGGAGTTGACGGTGTTGGAAGCCGTCGTCAAGCACCAGACAGTCGAAGAACACGCCGCGATCCATCGCCGCCTGCACCGACGCGAATCGGTCGGCACCAACGATCACCGGAACGCCCGGAAGCAATGCTTCGTGTTCGCACGCTTCGTCCGACACGCCGCCGCGCGACCGGTAGCCCCGCAGCGCGATCGCCGGCCGGGCCCCGGAGGCCATCAAGCGCCGCGCGATCCACCTCGTCACCGGGGACTTGCCCGTTCCCCCGACGGTGATGTTCCCCACCGAGACAACCGGAACCGGTAGCCGTCGCGTCGCGCCCTGGCGCTCGAACCGGGCGTTCCGTCGCGCCACGGCGAACTGGTAGATCCACGACGCGGGCAAGCCCAGGGGCTGAAGGACCGGTGGCAACGGACCGCTCACGACTCGTCCTCGCCCGCGGGAGACGAACCGCTCGAGGCGCGACGCTGCGGCCGCAACAGTTCCTCCCGCATCAGCGTGGCCCGCGCCCGCACGTGCATGCGCACGCTGTTGCCCGCATCGAGAACGGCCACGACAACGAGGAGGAAGAGCGCGGCGATGGCCACCGTCCAGGCTTCGGCGTAGGCCCGCGGAGCGATCCGCGGGTCCACGAAGCTCGTCCCTCGCACCAGCGCCGGCATGCCCGCGAGCACCACCAGGATCGATGCACGTCGCACCCAGCGCCGGCTCCGAGGCGTGTCGGACCGGCCCAGGCGCGTCCAGTACCAGAGCGCCCAGACCACGACCAGAGCCGCGACCGGCAAGGTGAGCAAGGGGGGCAAATGCACCGCGGCCAGGGTCGTCACGCCGCCCCCCGTTCGTCGAGGATCGACTCCAGAAGGGGCTGGAGTCGGCGCATGGGGAGCCCCATCACGCTGGTCGGGTCGCCGACGCACGCGAGCGGCCATCCCGCATCGACCTGCTCCGCGAAGTTGTACCCGCCCGCCTTGCCGACCCACGCGCGGTGCTCAAGGTGCTGCGCGATCTGGGCGCGGTCGAGTGCGCCCAGCGTGACCGATGCCACGTCGACGAAGATCGACCGTCGGGATCCGGCGAGGTCGTAGACGCACACGCCCGTACACGTGCGATGCGTTCGTTCCTGCATCCGCTCGAGAAGCGCCGCCGCCTGTTCCGGACTCGTGGGCTTTCCGATCGGCTCGCCATCGATGTCGCACACGGTGTCCGCCGCCAGGACCACGCCGCCGGAAGCCCCCGACGCGCCTCGGAGGGTGCGCACGATCTGCGCCGCCTTGAACCACGCCAACGCCGCCACGCGGTGCTCGATGGGGCACGGGACGGGCGAAAGGCGTGCATCGTCGAGCGCAGGCGGCGCGAGGACGGCGGCGAAGCCGGCCTGCTCGAGGAGGCGGCGACGCCGCGGCGACGCACTGGCGAGCCAGAGCGGCCGCGTGTTCATGGCGCATCCCGAATCGCGCCGGGCACCGGGATGACGCGGGATGTCGAATGCACGCCCGGCGCGTTCTCCGTATCCGAGCCCGTTCCGCGGTTCAGCGGAACCTCCGCGAGAACGCGGTCCAAGCGCGACAGGACGTCGGCGGTGGCGATCCGCCGCATGATGGAATCGCCCGCCTTGGCGTCCTTGAAGGAGACGCCAATGTCCGCGTCGGTCAGCGGAGCGCGGACCACCCACGGCTCCCGTCCGTAGGGTCCCACCCGGGCCGGATCGGTGGGGCCGAAGAGACCGATCAGGCGCCGGTCGAATCCGACTGCCATGTGCAACGGCGCCGAGTCGTTGCCGATGACCAGCTCGCTCCGCGCGACGAGAGCCAGGGTCTGTTCCAAGCTCGTGCGGCCGACCAGATTCACCACCGCCCGGCGCGGCGCGCCCTGGGGAACGCACGCCTCCACCTGGGCCCGCTCGCTCGGCGCGCCGATCAGGATCACGCGACCGAAGCCACGTTCCAGCAATGGCGGCACGATCTCGGACCACCGTTCGGCGGGCCAGCGCTTGCCCGACCACCGTGCGGTCGGCGCCAACACCGCGTAGGGACCATCGATGCCCAGGCGCCGCTGGAGCCGCTCGAACCACTGTCGACCCGCAGCCGGCACGTACAGCCGCATGTTCCGCACCACCGGGATGCCTTCCGCCCCCAGGAGCGCCAGCATGCGATCCACCGCGTGCAGGCCCGCGGGCACATCGTGCCGAACGGTGTAGCCCAGCCATCCGAGCTCGCGTGCATCCCGGAATCCCACCCGCCGCGGGGCCGCGGTGGCCCTGGTCATGAACCCGCTCCGACCCAGTCCCTGGCAATCGAACACCAGGTCGTAGGCGGCGTCGCGGAGGGTCCGCGTCCAAGCGACAAACTCGCGCATGGTCTGCGGACTCCGCCAGGCTCGTCCGAAACGGGAGCGCGGGAACGGTACGACCGAGGTCAGGTCGGGATGGGCGGCCACGGCTGGCGCGAAGGTGTCCTGCACCACCCAGTCGATCCGGGCCTCCGGGAACCGGGCCTTCAGACTGGTCAAGACCGGCACAGACCGGCACACATCGCCGAGGGCGCTGGGACGAACGAGGAGGATTCGGCGGGGATCGTCCATGCGGCACGCGCGATCGGATGGCCGGGAAGCGTTCGGGCCGGACGGCGGCGACCCGATCCAGCCGAATCGGCGTCATTCTAGAGGCGGCCACCGAAGTCGCTTCCTCAGGATCCTGCCCTTGCCATGGATCCGGGCCGCGAGACCGCTCGTATCCACCCGTCGGGCGGGCGATCGGAGTGGGTCGTGGGCGGCGCGACATGCGCCGGCCAGTGGAGTGGGGCTCCAGAGGACCAGTGTTCGGGTCGATAAGACCGACACCCGATCAGCGGCACGCTGGCGCGTTGCCAGTGGAGGACGGCCCAGGGCCGGACGCGGCTCGTCGGCTTCAAATTGACGCCTTCGCAACGCTCGTTGATAGTCTCCGCCTGAACCGCCCAGTTCGCCTGGGCACGAAACGCCCGTGAGCGAGCCGAAGCCACACGATCGATCGTCCCCCCCGCCCAAGCCGGACGCAGACTTCCTGCGCCTGGCGGACTCCAACGACGGCTCGACCGAGCAGCTCGACGAGTCCCCGGTCGCCGACTCCTCGACCAGCCGACCCGCGTCGAACGCGGCCCCCGACCAGGGCGAGAGCGGTCGATCCACGTCCTCCGGCTTCGACACCATCCTGGGCAAGATCGTGGTCGAGCGGGGCCTGGTGAGCCAGGAGGAGCTCGACCTGTGCAAGTCGGTCCTCCAGGATCCCGGCGCCAGCAGCGAGCTGCGCACGCTCGGCGACGTCCTCGTTCAGAACGAGTTCGTGACCCGTCGCCAGTTCTCCCGACTTCGCACCGAGTTCGAAGCCGACCGATCCAGCCAGAAGATTCCGGGATACCGCATCCTCAGCAAGCTCGGCTCCGGGGCGATGGCCACGGTGTTTCTCGCGAAGCAGCTCTCGCTTGACCGGATGGTCGCGATCAAGGTGCTTCCCAAGAAGTTCTCGGCGAACGCCAAGTTCATCGAGCGGTTCTACAAGGAAGGTCGGGCCGCCGCCAAGCTGAACGATCCCAACATCGTGGCCGCGTACGACGTCGGCCAAGCGGGCGATCACCACTACTTCGTGATGGAGTACGTCGATGGCGAGACGGTGTACGACCGGATCGTCGCCAAGAAGCGGTTCTCCGAGAGCTCCGCGGTGGATGTGGTGCGACAGGTCGCCTCGGCGCTGAAGCACGCCCACGAGCGCGGCTTCATCCACCGCGACATCAAGCCCAAGAACATCATGATGAGCAAGGCGGGCACGGTGAAGCTCGCCGATCTCGGCCTGGCTCGCGCCGTCAGCGACAAGGAGGCGGCGGAAGCCGAGAGCGGCCGCGCCTACGGCACGCCGTACTACATCAGCCCCGAGCAGATTCGCGGCCAGGTCAACATCGGCCCGGCCGCCGACATCTACGGCCTCGGCGCGACCTTCTACCACATGCTCACTGGTCGCGTCCCGTTCGAGGGAAAGAACCCCTCCGAGGTGATGCACAAGCACCTGAAGTCCGAGCTGGTCCCGCCGGACCACATCAACTCCAAGATCTCCGCGAGCTGCGCGCAGGTGATCGAGATGATGATGGCCAAGGACCCGAAGGACCGCTACCAGAGCGCGGACGACCTCATCCAGGATCTCGACCTGGTCCGTGCCGGCAAGCCCCCCCACTTCGCCCGACCGAAGCTCGACCTCGACAGCATGGTCACGAGCCTGCGCACAGCGCCGGCGATCCCCGTGACCGCGGCCGCCCCCGCCATTCGGCCCGCGGGCGGCCCCAGCAGCGGACCGCTGTTCATGGTGCTGGCGGTCCTCCTCGCCGCCAGCCTGATCGCGAACGCCGCGCTGCTGGTGGCGGTGTTGGCGCGGTGAGTTTCAGCGTGCGCGGGGGGCGCGGGGGAACGGCGCTCGCTTGCGGTGCCGATCAACCCTTGCGGACGGTGGGGTATCAGGGATCAGGCGTCGGCAGCTCGGGATTCAGTGGGCGCTCGTGCAGAGAGCATGCGCCAACACCTGGGGCCAACCCCAATTCTCCCGCGGGTCGACTTCCGGCGCAGCCGGGTCGGCCCGCCGGACGTTCACGGGCGCGATCGCGACCAGCGCATCCGAACGGCCGCCATCCCCTGATACCTGATACCTGCTACCTGATACCTGATCCCCCACCGTCCACATGGGTCGTTCAACGCCCTCACCGTCCACCGTTTCCACGCTCCCCGCTACACTCCCCCTATGGACATCTACATCGACACGGCGAACCTGGACGAGATCAAGCGCGCGGCCGCCCTGGGCGTTCTCGACGGCGTGACCACGAACCCGAGCCTGGTGGCGAAGGAGGGTGTGGACTTCCACCAGCGCCTGCGCGAGATCTGCGAGGTGGTGTCTGGTCCCGTGTCGGCCGAGGTCGTGGCAACCGAGTCGGACGAGATGGTCAAGGAGGCGGACCAGCACCTCGTCGCCGACAACATCGTGATCAAGCTGCCCTGCACCGAGGATGGGCTTCGTGCCTGCAAGACGCTCAGCGACCGCGGCGTTCGAACCAACCTGACGCTGTGCTTCCAGCCGCTCCAGGCGCTCATGGTGGCCAAGGCGGGGGCGTTCCTCGTGAGCCCCTTCATCGGACGCCTCGACGACGTGGCGACCGACGGCATGTCCCTGATCCAGCAGATCCGCCAGATCT
>JAGQOG010000310.1 GCA_020427695.1 Phycisphaerales bacterium | reverse complement strand
GGGGACGCTCGTGGTCAGCGGCGGCAACCTCAGCATTCTCGCCGGTTCGTTCCTCAACATCGGCACCGTGTCGATCGAGACCGGCCGGACCCTGACTCGTACGGGGACCTACGCCCAAACGGGCGGTGTGACAACCGTGAACGGCGTCCTGACCGCCACCGCAGGGGGTGTCGTGCAGCTTGGTGGGGGGACGCTGGTCGGAACGGGCACGGTGACCGCAACCCTGAACAACGAGGGAGGCACCGTGTCGCCCGGCGATCTGACGGGTACGTTGTCTGCGACCAGCGGCTACACCCAGTCGGCGGGCGGCACGTTCGATGTCCAGATCGGCGGACTGGATGCGAGCGCGTACGACCGTCTGGCGGTCACCGGCACGGCGAGCCTCGCCGGCACGCTGGTGGTGTCGCGGGTGAACGGGTTCGCCCCGTCGAAGAACGACGTGTTCACGATCCTGACGGCGGGCACGCGGGTGGGCGAGTTCGATGCGGTCGTCTCGTGCGACGTGGTCGAGGTCGTCTACACCGACACGACCGTCGAGATCCGGATCCTGAACGCCGGCTCGATCCCCGGCGACCTCGACGGGAACGGCGTGGTCAACGGTGCCGATCTCGGTCTGCTCCTCGGCCTGTGGGGACCGTGCCTCGACGCGTGCTGCCCCGCCGACCTCACCGGCGACGGCGCGGTGGACGGCGGCGACTTGGGGATCCTGCTCGGGAATTGGGGGTAGGGCGGAACAGAGGTAAGACGGGTGCCACGGCCTTCCAGGCCGTGCGGAGAGGCGATGCACGCTCGGCACGGCCAGGATGGCCGTGGCACCCAACATCCGGGGGGTGCCACGGCCTTCCAGGCCGTGCGGAGGCCTGATGCACGTTCGACACGGCCAAGATGGCCGTGGCACCCGGCGCGCTGCTCGCTCACCCTCCCTTCGGCGCGAGCGTTCGCCCGAACAGTTCCTTCATCATGCCCCAGGACTGGTGATCGGCGCGGGCGTTGTACGCCACGCCCGGGATGCCCTTGGCGTCGGCGTCGGGATTGGTGAATCCGTGCACCGCGCCGCAGAAGTCGACGAACGTCCACTTGATGCCCGCGTCGTTCATCTCCTTCAGGAATCCCGCCTTCTCCTCGGGACTGATGAAGCCGTCGTCGGCGCCGTTGCAAACCAGCACGTCGGCCTTGATGTTCCTGGCATCCGCAGGATCCGCCGAGGACAGCCCGCCGTGGAACGTGACCACCGCGTCGAGATCGGCGCCGGAGCGAGCCAACTCCAGCGCCACCGTGCCGCCGAAGCAGTAGCCGATCGCCGCCAGATGCTCCTGGTCCACGAGGCGGTGCGAGGCGAGCTGCTGGAGTCCGGCCGTCGCGCGTGAACGCATCAACGCGCGGTCCGCATAGAAGGGCGTCGCCAGGGCGCCAGCCTCTTCCGCCGTCGTCGCCAGCACGCCCTTGCCGTACATGTCCAGTGCGAACGCCACGTAGCCCAGTTCGGCGAGCTGCTTGGCCCGGTTCCGCACGTAGTCGTTCTGTCCCCACCACTCGTGGACGACGAGCACGCCCGGTCGCTTGCCCTCCTTGGCGTCGTCCCAGGCGACAAAGCCGGACAGCGTCTTCCCGCCGTGCTCGTACTCGATGGTCTCGGTGCGGATGGCGGCGCGGGCAGAGGTGGCGACCACGAGAAGGACGGTGGTGCTGAGCAGGAGGTGACGCATGGCGGGAAACTCCGTGGCGGGCTGCGTTGGATGGGGTCGACGGCGCCAGCAGTCTATGCGGGTGCGATTCGCCTCAATCGGCGTCCGGCATCTGCGGCTGATGGAGGTGAACGGGCGTGCTCACGCGACGCAATCGCATGTTGAGGAGCTCGACGACGAACGAGAACGCCATCGCAAAGTAGACGTAGCCCTTGTTCACATGGACGCCAAAGCCCTCGACCATGAGCAGAACGCCGATCAGAAGCAGGAAGGCGAGGGCCAGCATCTTCATGGTCGGATGCCGCTCGATGAACTCGCCGACGGGACGGGCGAAGAGCATCATGATGCCCACCGACACGATGATCGCGACGATCATGACCTCGATGTGCCGCGCCATTCCGACCGCGGTCACCACCGAGTCGAGCGAGAAGACGAGGTCGACAACCATGATCTGGAGCACGACGGCCATGAGCGTGGTGCCCGCCGCCGAAGCCTTCTGTTCATTCGCCGCGCCCTCGAGCTTTCCGTGGATCTCGTGCGTCGACTTCCAGATCAGGAACAGACCCCCTAGCAGGAGGATCACGTCGCGCCAGGAGAACGCGAAGGCACGCCCCGCGAGGCTGAACTCCAGCCACGGCGTCGTCATGCGGGCGATCCAGCCGATGACGAGGAGCAGGCCGATCCGCATGCACATGGCGGCGAGCAGGCCGAGTCGCCACGCCCGCTTCCGCTGCTGTTCCGGCAGCCGCCCCGCCAGCACGGCGATGAAGACGATGTTGTCGATGCCGAGAACGATTTCGAGCACGGTGAGCGCGAGCAGCGCCAAGGCGGACTCGACGCTGAAGAGCGCAGGCGCGGCATCCGCCGCACCGGTCGTGGC
>JAGQOG010000309.1 GCA_020427695.1 Phycisphaerales bacterium | reverse complement strand
GCGGAGAAGCCCGAGGTGGTGATGAACGTTCCGACCCGGCCCGACGTGGTCAAGCCGGTTGGTCCGATGCTCGAGGTCCCGAAGAAGATCAGCCTGGCCGGTCCGCGGGTCATCCGGATCGAGAAGCCCGACGTGCTGCCGACGCCCACGCCGGCCCGCGACAGCCGCCGCGCCGGCGGCGGCGGATTCGGACCGCGCACGGGCCCGGGGGCGGCGCCTCCCGGCGGGGCCGGTGCCGCCGGCCGCGGTCCGAGCGCTCGCCGCAACAAGCGCCGCACGAGCTCCGGCGAGGGCGGCGCGGGCCGCATCGGCCGTGCGTTCGCCGACAACGAGCAGCCCTTCGAGCCTTGGCGCGAGCAGGACCTGCTCGAACGCGAGCATCGGCTCAACCGGGCCCGCGGATTCATCAAGGCGCACCGCCGCGACACGAAGAAGGGCGGTGGACCCGGCCGCAGTTCGGCGGCGGGCCGCTCCGAGGGACCCATCAAGGTCTCGGAGCCGATCACGATCAAGGAGCTCTCCGCCGCAACCGGCGTGAAGGCGGCGGACATCCTGCGCAAGCTCATCCTTTCGGGCACCGTGGCCACCATCAACTCGGCGATCGACAACGAGAAGGCCATGGAGGTCATGCTCGAGTTCGACATCGAGATCGAAGTGACGCCCCAGACGACAGCGGAGGCGGCGGTGGAACAGAAGTTCGCCGAGCGCGAGGTTGTCGACGAGCGGCGGCGCGATCCCGTGGTCACGATCCTCGGACACGTCGATCACGGCAAGACGTCGCTCCTCGATCGCGTGCGCAACACGAATGTCGCCTCCGGCGAGGCTGGCGGCATCACCCAGGCCACCAGCGCGTTCCGAGTGCCGGTGCGGGCCGGGGACAAGAACCGGATGATCACCTTCATCGACACGCCGGGCCACGAGGCGTTCACGGGCATGCGGGCCCGCGGCGCCAAGGTCACCGACGTCGTGGTGCTCGTGGTGGCGGCGGACGACGGCGTCATGCCGCAAACGGTCGAGTCGATCAACCACGCCAAGGCCGCGGAAGTGCCGCTGATCGTGGCGCTCAACAAGATCGACAAGCCCGAGGCGACCGACGCCAACATCACCCGCATCCTCGGTCAGCTCGCCGAGCATGGCCTCAACCCCGTCGAGTGGGGCGGCACCACCGAGGTGATCCGCACCAGCGCCCTGAAGAACGAGGGCATCCAGGAGCTGCTGGACACGCTCGACTACACCGCGGACCTGCAGGAACTCACCGCCGACTACGGCGGCAGCGCGGGCGGAACGGTGCTCGAGGCCCAGATGGAGGAGGGCCGCGGTGCCGTCGCCAGGATGCTCGTCCAGGAGGGCTGCCTCAAGAAGGGCGACTTCGTGGTCATCGGCCGCGCCTTCGGTCGGGTGCGCGACATCGTGGACGATCGCGGCAAGCGGATCGAAGAGGCGTTTCCCTCGATGCCGGTGGCCATTTCGGGCCTCGACACGCTCCCCGATTCGGGCGACCGCTTCTACGTGGTGGGGTCGCTGAAGGAGGCGGAGGCCGCGGCGGCCGAGCGCAAGCGGGCGGAGCGGGAGCGGGAGCTTGCCGCGCCGCGGGTCACGCTCGACAACATCTTCGACAAGATCGCCGCGAGCCAGCGCAAGGAGCTCTCGCTGGTGGTCAAGGCGGACGTCCACGGTTCGCTCGAGACGCTCAAGGCCGTCCTGGGCAAGGCGAGCACCGACGAGGTCACGGTTTCCGTGAAGCACGCGGCGATCGGCGGCATCAACGAGTCGGACGTGGCGCTGGCCGAGGCGACCGGCGCGGTCGTGATCGGCTTCAACGTCACGAGCTCCGCGAAGGCCCGGCAGGCGGCGGAGCAGAAGGGCATCGACATCCGCCTCTACGACGTGATCTACGACATCACCGACGACATCAAGAAGGCGATGACCGGCATGTTGGAGCCGGAACTCAAGCTCGAGGTGCTGGGCCACGCCGAGGTGCGCCAGGTGTTCAAGGTGACGAAGGTCGGCGCCATCGCCGGCTGCTACGTCACCGACGGCGTGATCGAGCGCAACAGCCAGATCCGCGTGACCCGCGACGGCATCGTGATCGAGAAGGACCGTCGGCTGGAGCAGCTCAAGCGCTTCAAGGACGATGCCAAGGAGGTTCGGGCCGGACAGGAGTGCGGCATGAAGATCAACGGGTACGACGACATCAAGGTCGGCGACATTCTCGAGTGCTACAAGACGGTGAAGGTGGCACGGACCCTGTGATGAGCGAGCGTCGCGTCCAACCCCCATTCGTTCGAGGGGCGCGCCCGTGAGCCACCATCTCGAGCAGGTGGCGTCGGAGGTCCGGCGACGGCTTCAGGCCCTGCTGGCCCGCGGCCTGTCGGATCCCCGCGTGCGCGGACTGGTTTCCCTCACGGACGTCAAGGTCGCGCCGGACCTCTCGGAGGCGTACGTGAAGGTCTCGGTGCTGCCCGAGGAGCAGGGGCCGCTCACGCTGAAGGGTCTCCGGCATGCCGCCGGTCACCTGCAGTCCGAGATCGGCCGGGGCGTCAGGATGCGCCGTGTGCCCAGGCTGGTGTTCGAGCTCGACGACACGATCAAGCGCCAAGCCGAGTTGGAGTCGGCCATCGCCGAGGGCACGTTCCTCGCCGATGCGCGCGACGAGACGGAGGCGGCCGCCGAACGGCCGCGGAACGAGGAGATTCACGGGTGAGTGCCGTCAACGCCGCGAAGCTGACCGCGATCCTGAAGAAGCACCAGAGTGCGCCGATGCCCGAGCCGCCGCGCACGGAGGGCCGCGATCCGCTCGCGGTGCTCGTGCATGCGTTCCTGCTGTGGGAGAACCTGCCCACACCGTCGCTGGACGTCTACCAGAAGCTGGTGTCCGCGACCGTGGACCTGAACGATCTGCGGATCAGCCTGCCCCAGGAGCTGGTCTCCTTCATGGGCGTTCGTTTTCCGCGGGCCGCCGAACGGGCCCAGCGCCTCCGGGCCACGCTCAACGACATCTATCGCCGGGAGCACGCCGTCAGCCTCGCGGGACTGTCGGCCAGCGCGAAGCGCGACGCGCGATCGTACATCGAGTCGCTCGAGGGCATCGTGCCCTTTGTCGCTTCGCGGACGCTGCTGCTGTGCTACTCCGTGCATGGCGTGCCGGTGGACGATCTGCTCCGGGATCGCCTGGCGGAGGCGGGCGTGTGCGAGCCCGGAATGGACGCCAACGAGCTCTCAAACGTGTTGAGTCGGCAGATCAAGGCCGAGCACGCGGAGTCGGCGCACGCGGCGCTGCTCGCGTTCGTCGAGGGGTCCGGCGGCGGCAAGTCCTCCTCGCGGGGCGGCCGTTCGGCCGCGAAGTCCGAGGCCAAGGCCGAGAAGGGCACCTCGCGCCGCGGCAAGTCCTCGCGCAGCACGAGCCGATCATGAGCCGGACCCGACTCGGGGCAATG
>JAGQOG010000308.1 GCA_020427695.1 Phycisphaerales bacterium | reverse complement strand
CAGGTCGGCCCGCCGCACGTTCGTCGGCGCGATCACGTCGTTCGCGCCCAACCGTTCCAAGACCCTGATACCTGATCCCTGCTGTGTCGGCCCGCCGCACGTTCGTCGGCGCGATCACGTCGTTCGCGCCCAACCGTTCCAAGACCCTGATACCTGATCCCTGCTGTGTCGGCCCGCCGCACGTTCGTCGGCGCGATCACGTCGTTCGCTCCCAAACGTCCCCTAACCACAAAACAAAAGGGAGCGCCCGCACGGGACGCTCCGCGTGATCTGGATTCGAGCCGCCATCAACCGATCGCGGTGTACGGCGGGATGCTGGGATCGGACGGAACGACATCCACAAACCGACCCCGGAAGCGCACGGTGCCCTCGGCCATGGCGAAGAGGGTGTCGTCGCCCGCCCGCTTCACCAGGTAGCCCGGCTTGAAGCGCGTGCCGCACTGCCGCACGATGATCGAGCCCGACTTGGCGGCCTCGCCGCCATACAGCTTGATGCCCCGGAACTGGGGGTTGGAGTCGCGTCCGTTGCGGGTCGAGCCCTGTCCCTTTTTGTGAGCCACAGCAGTTCTCCATCAGGATGCAGGCTTGGCCGTGGAACGCGGCCAACCGCCGGCACATGTTCGGTTCGCAGGCGTTCGCCGGGCGGTCGAGATCGTCTCAACCGTCGACGGTGCGGGAAGCCGGGCAGTATAGCCGCTTCCCGGAGGTGTTCAACGCATGACCCAGTCGTCCTTGACCACCGGCAGCGGCTGGCCGCCCCGCGGCAAGGGATCGCCGGGCACCATGTAGACGCGGTGCAGGGTCTTCCAGAGCACCACCTCTTCGCCGGTCTGGGGATTCAGCACCTTGGTCGTCTCGCCGCTCAGGCCGCGAACGAAGAGGCTGATTTCGGTCACTTGCAGGTTCTTGGCGGGCCAGATGACCAGTCCGTCCTTCGCGTTCTCGACCCCCTGGAGCAGCTCGCCGATGATCTGGTTCTGATCCTCGATGAGCGGGTTGCCAAGCACCTCCTTGAGTGCCTTGACGACCCGGGTGGGAACCTCCTTCCCCGACGCCTTCACCGATCCATCGTCGGTGAACAGCTCGAACTGCGGGGCCCACATGCGGTCCTGTCCCGTCCGGTTGATGACCCGGTAGTCCATGTACCAATACGGCTTCCGGGAGATCGGATCGACAAAGAGGCGGAGCGCCCCAGGCTTGAAGTCGAGCGTCCAGCGCGTCGAGGTCGCGGACCCGGCCTGCGTCCGAGGCGCGGCCGGAGCAGCGGCGGCGACCACGCCGATGGAGATCGCGAGGAGCGTGACCAAGAGCGCGGACGTTCGTAGCACCATGCGAAGGACTCCCTGGGGAAGGCGGCGAGTATACTTTGCCCCCCAACGGTTTGCACGATTTCACGGCGATTTCGAGCTCGTGCCAGCTCGGCCCCGCCGCTTGCGGGCCGGGTTGGGGACAACGGATTCCGCCATGACCACCACCGCTCCCGCGATCTCCGCCTCGTTTCTCGCCGGCAAGCACCAGGCTGCCCTGTCCTACGAGGACTACCTCGCGACGGATCCCGGCAAGGCCCCCGCTTGGCGCCAGATCGGCGCCAAGACCGTGCTGACGCCGGCGCAGCAGCGGCTTCTCGGCGGCTTCACCCGCGACATGAAGGTGATCTGCCTCTCGGGAATCTGGTGCGGCGACTGCGTGCAACAGGGGCCGCTCCTCGAACGGATCGCCGAGGCCTCGAGCCGCATCGATCTGGGCTGGCTCGACCGCGACGAGCACATGGATCTGACCCGACTGGTCAGGATCAACGCCGGCGATCGGGTGCCCGTGGTCATCTTCATGGCCGAGGACTTCGAGCCCGTCGCGATCTACGGCGACCGCACCCTGACCCGCTACCGAGCCCTCGCCGCGCGAAACCTCGGCCCCTCGTGCCCTGTGCCCGGCGCCCCGGTTCCGCCCGAGGAGCTCGCCGCCACGCTCCAGGACTGGCTCGACGAGTTCGAGCGGGTGCAACTGCTCCTGCGCTTGAGCACACGTCTGCGGGCGAAGCACGGGGATTGACGCGTGGGGTGGTCGGGGGTTGGTTGCGCATGCGGACCCAGGGGGACGGATCGCACGTCACGAGGGGTATCAGGTGGGCGGGTGCGTGGGGTTGTCGGGGGCGTTGTTCGAGCGCGGACCCTTGGGGACGGTGGGCGCGTGGCGAGGGGTATCAGGTATCAGTCGAACCGCCTTGGGGATGGAGGGCGTGGGGTGCGTTGCCCGTGCGCGCTGGAAGGTCGGGTGCGCGGTGAGGGGGTATCAGGTGGGTGAGCGTGTTGGGCGTTCCGACGCCGTTGTGGTCGAATCCAATTCTCCCGCGGGTCGACGCTGGCGCAGCCACGTCGGCCCGCCGAACGTTCGATCGCGCGGCTTCGTCGTGCGCGCTCGGACGTTCGTCGCCCCTGATACCTGCTCCCTGATCCCCCTCCAGTCCGCGAAGCGGACAAGAAGAAGGTCTCGGCCGCCAAGCGGCCGAATCATCTTTCCAAATACGTATACCCCGCCAGACCCGACTCGTACGCCCGCACCAGGGCCTGGCTCTCGGTGACCGACATCTGGTTCGTCCGCACGGCCCGCTCGCATTCGCGGCGGATCTCCGCGGAGAGCTTGGTGACGTCGTACTGCACGTACTGAAGCACCTCGCGCACCGTGTCGCCCTCGACCAGCTCGTCGATCCACCACTGGCCGTTCTCGTCCAGCTTGATGTGGACGACGTGCGTGTCGCCGAACAGGTTGTGGAGGTCGCCCAGCGTTTCCTGGTAGGCGCCGACCAGGAACGCGGCCAGGTAGTACTCCTCGCCGTCGTCGATCTCGTGCAGTTCGAGCGTCTTGCGGATGTCGCGCACGTCCACGAAGCGGTCGATCTTGCCGTCCGAGTCGCACGTCAGGTCGGCGAGGGTGGCGCGGCGGGTGGGCCGCTCCAGCAGCCGGTGGATGGGCACGATCGGAAAGAGCTGGTTGATCGCCCAGATGTCCGGGAGGGACTGGAAGATGGAGAGGTTGCAGAAGTAGGTGTCGCTCAGGAGCGTCTCGATGTCGTCGAGCTCCTCGGGGACCGCGGGCATCTCCCGGGCCTTGTCGCGGATCCGCACGCAGGTCGCCCAGAAGATCTGGTCCACCATGGCCCGGTGCTGCAGGCTGAGGTATCCGACGCTGAAGAGGTTGAGCGCCTCGTCCCGGGCCTGGAGGGCGTCGTGGTACGCCTCGAGCAGGCGCCGTTCCGAGATCGAGTGGTACGCCTCGAGGAGATCGAGGATCGGCCGCGGCGTGTCGTCTTCGGTCTTCTGATCGCGCTTGGCCAGCAGGTCGCCGGGAACCTGGAACCGGTCCACGCGGTTGGCGCCGAGCACGTCGAAGATGATCACCGAGCTCTGTGCCACCATTGCACGCCCGGACTCGGTGACGATGGTCGGATGCGCCACCTCCTCCTCGTCGCACACGCTCATGATGCGGTAGACGATGTTGGAGGCGTACTCCTGGAGCGTGTAGTTGGTCGAGAACTCGAAGTTCGTCTGGCTGCCGTCGTAGTCGACGCCGAGTCCGCCGCCGACGTCGAGGTACTTCATGCCGGCGCCGGACTTCGCGAGCTCGACGTAGATCCGCGCCAGCTCGTTCACGCCCGAGTTCACCTGCCGGATGTCGTGGATCTGGCTCCCCATGTGGCAGTGCAGAAGCTGGAGACAGTCCTGCATGTCGCGGGACTTGAGGTACTCGAGCACCTCGAGCACCTCCGACAGCGACAGGCCGAACTTGGCCTTCACGCCGCTGGAGTGCCGCCAGCGCCCGGCGCCGGGCGTGCTCAGGTTCACCCGCACGCCGATCGTCGGGCGGATGCCGAACTTTTCGGAGGCGTCCATGATGAGCCGGAGCTCGGTCAGGTTCTCGATCACGGGGATGATCCGGCGGCCGAGCTTCGCCGCCAGCGTGACGAACTCGATGTAGCGGGCTTCCTTGAAGCCGTTGCAGATGATGAGGCGGTCGGGCGAGTCCGCGGTCATGCCCAGCACCGCCAGGAGCTCCGGCTTGGAGCCCACCTCGAGCCCGAAGCCGAGCTCCCGTCCGTACTGCCGCACCTCTTCGACGATGCGCCGCTGCTGGTTGACCTTGACCGGATAGACCGCCTGGTAGTCGCCCTGGTAGCCGTTCTCGGCGATCGCGTTGGCGAACGCATCGCGCAGCTCGCGCAGGCAACGGGCCAGAAGGTCGGAGAAGCCCACGATGACGGGGGTGTTGATGCCCCGCTCGCGGAGTCCCCGCACCACGTCGAAGAGGTCGATCTCGGCCGCCGGCTCGCGCGTCGGCCGGACCACCATGTGCCCCTTGGCGTTGACGGAGAAGATCCCCTTCCCCCAGCCCTTGATGTTGTAGAGATCCATGGCGTCGTCCAGCGTGAAGGGTCGGTCGAAGCTGCTTCGCCCCGACCGGGTGCGGGGGCTCAACGGGGTTGACGCGGTGGTCTGGGTGGAGGTCATGTCGTCGCCGGCAAGTGGTCGGAGATGGTTGCCACGGCGGCGGGAGCGAACCATAATCGCCCCGCTCGGCAAGCAAGGAGTGTACGCATGATCCAGACACTGGTCGGACTTGTGGTCCAAATGGCTGTACTCAGCGGTCCCGGCGCGGTCGACGACGCCATGACCGCCGAACGGCTCGAGCGGATGCTGGCGGCGGGCGACAAGTCCATGGTCGTCCAGACCTTCCGCCGACATCCCACCGAGGTCCTGCCGTTCATCGACGGCTACCTCGAGGGCGGGCTGGCGATGATCGAGCAGGGCAAGGACGCGGACGAGGCCATGGCGTCGTTCCGACGGGGCATCGCGTTCGCCGAATTGGCGGACACCGCCTTCAGCGAAGCGATCTTCGTGGAGTACTCGGCCGGCTTCGCGAGTTGGAGCCCGACCGAGCAGCGTCTCTTCCGCGAGGGCCAGAAGGCGTATCGCGACGGGCGGCAGGCGACCGATCCCGCGGTTGCCGTCCCGCTCCTCCAGCGCTCGTACGACCTGGCCGAGCAGCTTGGCGATTCGTGGGGCATGGCAATGGCCAGCGAACGACTGGCCGCCGGCCTGGCGGCGCTGGGGCGGTCCGAAGAGGCGGGCAAGGTCGTGGCGAAGGCCATCGAGCTCAACTCCCGACTCCAGCTCCGCGACCAGCACGTGCGTTCGCTTGTGCTGTGCGGCGACATTCGGCGCGACATGAAGACCCCGGACGGCGGCGTCGGCCACTACCGGCTCGCGTGGCAGCTCCTGCCCTCCACCGCGGACGCCGCCTGGCGCCGGAAGGTTCTCCAGTCGTACGTCGCTGCGGTCGAGCGATCGAATCCCGGGGAAGCCGAGCGCCTCCGGAAGGAGAACGCGGAGCT
>JAGQOG010000307.1 GCA_020427695.1 Phycisphaerales bacterium | reverse complement strand
CCCCCTGTGTGGGGAAGCACAGGTGCCACTGATTGCCCCCTGTGTGGGGAAGCACAGGTGCCACTGATTGCCCCCTGTTTGGGGGGCAATCAGTGCGCTTCGCTCCCGTCACGCCAACCGCCTCTGGACCATCGGACTGCGCACTGACCATCGGACCACGCACTGACCTTCGGACCCGGCACTGACAGGCTGCGTTCCACTCCGCCTGTCAGTGGCACACGAACTTCATTCCACTCCGACTCTCATCAACACACCGGCGTCCCCCACGCACCCAACAGCGCACCCAGATCCGCCCCGTCCACGACCCCGTCCTGGTTGAGATCGGCCGCACAGTCGTTGCTCCCCCACGTGCCCAGGAGGAGTCCGAGATCGGCGCCGTCCACGCTGCCGTTCCCATCGAGATCGGGCGTCGGCGGACCGGAGATCCGAAGCACCTTGCCCTCGAGCCGGCAGCTCAAGTACACCTCCCCGCACGGACCGATGGCAAGGTCGTCGCAACCTTCGAATCCCGTGCCGATCTCGGTCTTGGTCCCCTCGTCGCTGACGGAATAGAGGATGCCCGAGTTCGATTCGAGCGCCAGGAGTCCGTTGCCGAATCCGCCGCCCTCGGCGAACTCGATCGAGGCGCGGCCTTGGAACAAGACGAAGGAGCTGTTGATGACCGTGCCGTCGGCCGCGTTCACGGCCACGATCCCGCTGTTGGACGAGGTGAAGATGCGGCCGTCCGGCGCGATCGCGAGGTAGATCGGACTCGCCGCCGTTGCGCACAGGAAGCTGGGCATCTCCCCCGGGTCGCCGGCAAACACCGCATTCCCCGAGACGGAGACAAAGAGAAGTCGCTGATCCTGGTCGATCTTCAGCTCGGAGATGTTCCCGTATTCGAGCGCCTCGACGAGCGTGCTGACCGCGCCGTCGGGGGCGATGATGCTCACCCGTCCCGGTCCTGGATTCGTGACGAGCCCTCCGACCAGGACCGCATTGGCGATGCCGCTGACCATGCCCGTCGTGTCCACCACGACCGCATCCGGATCGGCGATCGCCTGGAGGCCGAAGGGCAGCGACACGCCGTCGGCGGTGATCCTCGTCACGAAGGTCGGATCGGCGCTGCCACCCGGATTGTCGTCACGCCCGGCATACAGCACGCCATCGGCGCCGAACGCCAGGAGCTGCGGAAACGGCGGCGTCGCGAACGTCTCCACCGTGAATCCGGGGACGGACTGGGCCGACGCATGTTCGACCAGACCAAGAGCGGCGAGGGTGACCGCAGCGAGCGCGGGGATCGGGACGGACGTGCGGAACGAGGAACGTGCCTGGCGCATGGTCTTTCTCCCTTGACGACGAGGCCTTGATCGATGTCCAGCAATCCCATTCAAATGGGTCGGCGCCGGTCGAGCAAGAACATTCCCGGATCACTCGCGGTACGCTCGGAGTCCGAGGCACGATCCGATCGCTGGCGCCTCATCGGTGCGCGGGCGATCAGTCCACCCGACTGATCACCATCGTGAGGGCGTGCACGTCGAAGGCGAACCCCTTCGCCGCGACTTCGATTCGCGACGTGAGCCGGTGGTAGAGCGATTCCACCGCCGCGTCGTCCAGCCCCAGTCCTTCGCGCAGGCTCGGCTCGCTGAAGGCGCGAAAGAACCCGACGAATTCCGTCGCGAGAGCACTGGCGTCACCGTCTGCCTGGTAACGCTGGGTGAATGGATCGGGCACGGGCTTCATCTCGAGGTGGTCCAGGTGCAACCGATCGCCGATCGACTCGCCGAAAGGCCGCCTCCCCTCGTCCGCCGTTCGCTCGTACACCGGCAACACGTAGTCGTCGAGTCGGTTCGCATCGAGCTGGCCCTCCGCGAGCATTTCCTCGCAGACCTCCCGGACCAGTTGCCAAGCCTGGTGCCCGGCGGCAACGCCCGACTCGGGAACGCCCATCATGTCCAACACCATTCGCCCGCCTGGTGCGAGTTCGTCCGCGCGGCGCCTCAGGAAGCGCGTCCAGTCGGCGTGGGCCTGGTCAGCCATTCGTGTCCGGGATTCGCCCTTCAACTGATCGAAGTAGAGAGCGCTGCCGCAGCCCCGCGGCCCGGGCGACGACAGCCATTGGATTGCGGCGAAGCTCAGACCGAGATCGACGATCCCGCGCGGGACCACCGGCTCGTAGAACGACGTGGCGGAGACCAGCGGGGTCACCGGTCCGCCGGCGAGATGCAGATAGGAGTCCTCGCGGCGGAGCCGCTCGAACAGCGTTGCCCAGTCGTTGGCCAGAAGATCGTTGTGGTACACCTGCACCGGAACGTCGCCGTGTTCCTGCCGCACCCGCTCGATCGCGGTGCGGACCAGCGGCGCCGACACCCGGCCTTGTGCACATCCGTAGTCGACGAGGACGACCGATCCGCGACCGTTGTCAGGCACGATCGCGTCCGCGGCCGCGGCGACCAGGTCGGCGTGCAAGTGTCCGCCGACCATCTGGTACGCACTGTGGCGGTCATAGGCACCATCGCCTTCCATCGGTCGAAGCATGGGGAGACTCCTGTTCCGGGGTCGATCAACGTACCGTCGCGGGCCATTCCCCCGCCCTATCCCGTGGAACGGACCCCCCACAGGTCCAACTCGAGCTGCACCGGCACCACCACCGGCTCCGCCCACGCATCATCCTGGGAATCCACGGATGTCGGCGCGATGGGTTCGAGCAGCAGCTCGAGATTCGTCGGCAGCTCGCTGTCGTCGAACTCGACGATACCCGAAAGGAACGCTCTGCCGCCCACCGCTGTGGTCACTTCGCCGACGGTTGACGTCAGCTCCGCGACGCGGCACGCGACACGGTGCCGCAGCGCCACCGGGGTGCCGAGGAACTGGATCATGACTTGACACACCGCGCGATCGCCATGCCGTCGATTGAGCAACAGGGGCATCAGGTCGATCGCCTCTCGCAGTCGCTCGGCCTGTTCCTCTTTCGGCGCCTCCCTGAACGGCAACCGCTTGGTGCTCATTTCCGGCAGCACCAGCTCCCGGGCACAGATCCACGCCATTCCCTGCGACTCTGCGACTTCGCGATCAGGGCGCAACACGACATCCACGCGGTCGAGGCCGTCGAGCCATTCGCCGTCGGGCCACGGCAGCACTGGACTCGTGGAGCAGTTGCTGCAGCGACGCAGCGCGACCTTGCCCAGCAACACCTCGTGCTCCCCATGTCGCAACCAGATGGACAGCGCAATGTCGATCGACGGGTTCTCGACCTTCACCTCGATCGCCCGATCCGCGCCGACCTCGAACGGCTCCGCGTAGAGCGTTGCAGGCTTCTCGTCGCGGCGGAGGCTGCGAACCGCCACCGCCGCCCGCACGGCGGACTCGACGCCAGGATAGTCGAGCATCTCGACCAGGGGCACGGCGTCCGGCACCACCTCGACCGGCAGGTCGAACGACCGGGTCCAGCGCACAATCGTTCGTTCGACGTCCGCGTCGTTCGCCCCACCTGGCCCAGAAGACTGGGTCCATGGGCAAATCGTGAACTCCACCGGCTGTTCGAGCGTGTAGTCGCCCGGCTGAAGATCGTGGCGGATTTCGCTCCTGGCACCAAAGCGATCCGACACGGATCCTTGGTGCCAACTGAACGCCCGGCGCTCGGCTCCCCATGATCGCTCGCGAACATCAACGCGTGCGCCGTCGCGGAGCAGCGGTTGGGGCTCGATTCGAAGCGCGAGCCCGGAGCGCCAGTCGTTCGCTGCGAAGGCGTCGATCGGGGTCCCGAAGCGAGGCTCTGCATACTTGCACTCGATCCACGCACTCGACTCGGCTCGAATCCGCGCCGGCAGACCTACGGCGATGCCCGCGTCGACCCCTTGCCGCAGGTAGCGGGCCCAGTCGTCTGAGGTGAGCAGACCGTTCGCTCGGAACCACTCGATCCGGTCGCCCCAGGCGGCTCGCCACAAGGTGGCCGAATCGCCTTGAGCCCGCAGGATCGTGTCCACCGACACGGGCGTTCGAGGGTCGCCCGACAGCGGGACTTTCGTCGCCGAGATGTACCAGTCCCATTCCGGGCGCCATGGTTGCTCAAGGTCGTATACGCCATCCAGGCACGCGAGGGCGAACCGTTGCCGATCCGCGGGGCCCAAGAGGCTCGCGTCCCATCGGCGCTCGAGTTCGTCGAACGCCGCCTGCCGATCGCCACTGGAGCCGTGGTTCATCTCCCAGGCGAGCAGCCACACGGGCTTGTACGCGATCAGCGACGAGCGCCCGGCAATTGTCACGGCGAGCGAGCCGCCGCCAGCCACCAACGCCACGAGTCCGAGAGCGATCAGGGTGGGACGGCGTCGCCGCCGGCCCAGACGGATCGCGCGGGGCGCATCAAGTGCCCGTCCGCACTCGGGACAACTCCCGCCCTCCGTCGATCGGCCACTCACGTCGTACCCGCAACGTCGGCATCGCGGACGGCGGTCGGCGCGCGACCCGACGAAGCCGATGACGATGGCGAGGAGTCCGAAGAGGACGCCACAGCCGGCGGCTCCAGTGGCAGGCGTGAGCAAGGAAGCCCCCCCCGATCCTGTTGAGCTGGTGGACGGCCGTCGGCAACCGTCGGGCGACCGCCCCGGTGCCCGAGCCGAGTGTACATCGCCTCCCTGACCAGGTGCGCCGTGGGGTCGGTCGCGCACAACCGATCCGTGACGAATAGGCTCGAACGGCCCCGAATTCCCCGCTCATCGGACCACCAGCGCGAGGTACGATCCAGTCACCAGACGCTCGCAGTACATCCGCCGCTCGCCGTCTCGAAAGACGCACCAGGAGGACACCGCCATGGACGACGCACGGCGCCGCCTGATCTGGCACGGCATGTTTCTGTTCCTGCTCGGGCTCCTCACGGGGTTCATCGAGTTGCAGTTCACCAACCCGCGCATGGGATTGGCCGCGCACCTCGAAGGCGTCATGAACGGCACGTTCCTCGTCGCGGTCGGCGCCATCTGGACGGAGGTCGCGCTCCCCAAGCCGGCCAAGACCGCGACCTACTGGCTGCTGCTCTACGGCACCTACATGAACTGGGCCGTCACGACGCTCGCGGCGATCATGGGAACCGCAGCGTTGTCCCCGATCTCGGCCGCCGGCCATAGCGGCCTGCCTTGGCAGGAATCGCTGGTGACCGCCGGCTTCATGAGCGTGGGGGTGGCGATCGTCGCGGCGGCCGTCCTGCTGCTTGTCGGGCTGCGCCGGCGTCGCGGCGACGGCGCCATGCCGGCGAAGGTCGGCGTACACGCGAAGTAGCGCATTGCGCACGGCCAAGATGGCCGTGGCACCCGACACGCGAGGGTGCCACGGCCTTCAAGGCCGTGCGCAGCGTCACTGCACGTTCGTCACGGCCAGGATGGCCGTGGCACCCAACACGCGTGGGTGCCACGGCCTTCAAGGCCGTGCGCAGCGTCACTGCACGTT